>JBAYVX010000090.1:0-7276 GCA_041674365.1 Kiritimatiellales bacterium
AGGCGAAAAAGGTACGCTGCCGATGACCATACACGGGTCACCGTTGCACGGCATTCGCTATGAACTGCCGGTGGCTTCGGCGCAGGTAAAATCCTGCATCCTTCTGGCCGGTCTTTTTGCGGACGGTAAAACAACGGTGATCGAACTGCGTCCGACGCGCGATCACACCGAAAAACTTTTCCAAACATTGGAAATTCCCCTGCACATCGATGAGCCGGAAATCAGTTTACAAGGGTTCGGTCCGAAAGGCCCTCAGATTACGGCATGCAAGTTCACAGTGCCTGGCGATTTTTCAAGTGCGGCATTCTGGATTGCCGCTGTCGCGGCCCGGCCCGGTGCGGAGCTGATTATTCGCGGTGTCGGGTTGAATCCGAGGCGCACGGCACTGTTGGATGTCCTGAAGCGGATGGGTGCACTGGTTGAAGTTGAATTTAGTGAAGAGCAGGGCGACCCGATCGGCACGGTGTTTGTACGCGGCGCAACATTGCACGGCACACAGATTGGCGGCGATGAAATCCCCAATTTGATCGATGAACTGCCTCTGCTGGCGGTGATTGGTGCATTGGCGAACGGCGATACGGTGATCCGCGACGCGGCGGAGCTGCGGGTGAAAGAGTCGGATCGAATTGCAGTGACAGCGGCGCATTTACGTGCGTTTGGTGCCGGGGTTGAGGAGCATCCGGATGGCATGACGGTGCATGGATCGGCAAAACTGCGCTCACCGGAAGAGCCTCTGGCATCGCACGGCGATCACCGGATTGCGATGTCGATGGCAATACTGGCGACATTTTCTGACGCCCCGGTTCGGCTTGATGATACAGCCTGCGTTGCAACTTCTTATCCAGATTTCTGGAACCATTTGGAACAGCTGGGCGGAAAGGTTGAATGAACAAACAGCGGATTATTGCAATTGACGGGCCGGCGGCATCCGGAAAATCGACTGTAGCTCGCGAGGTGGCAAGACGGTTGAACTGTATTTATGTGGATTCCGGTGCGTTTTATCGGGGCGTCACCTGGAAGATGCTTCAGGCCGGGGTCTGTACCAAAAATCCGTTACTGGTTCTTCCGGTTCTGCTGAAGTCAAAGTGGAAATTCGAAGTGCGCGACCGCGCCGTGGTTTTTTCTATTGATGATGTCGAACCGGGTGAGGCGCTGCGCAATAAGGATGTGCGCGAAGCGGTATCAGATATCGCGGCCATGCCTGCTGTTCGCGCTTTTGTGGTGAGGAAGTTAAAAAAACTGAAAAAACTGGGCTCGCTGTCGATGGAAGGCCGCGACATCGGTTCGGTGGTGTTTCCTAAAACACCGTACAAATTTTATCTGGATGCAAACCCGGAAGAGCGGGCGAAGCGTCGCCATGCCGAACTGATCGCAAAAGGCGAAACAGAAAAGGCGCAGGAAGTTCTCGAATCGCTCCGGCGGCGTGATCAGAAAGACTCATCGCGCAAAACGGCACCGTTAAAAATTGCCGACGGCGCGTATACGATTGATACCTCTGGGCGCGGAATTGAAGAGGTGACGCGGATTGTAATGGATCGTATTGCAGAGCTGGAAAAGCCGCGCAGTGATAAAATGATCAATCCGATCTGGTACCGCATGACTTGTAAAGTTTTGGGCATGGGTTTAAAAATCTGCAATCAGTACAAAGTGTACGGCATTAAAAACGTACCGAAGACCGGTGGTGTTATTATTGCATCGAACCATACCAGTTATCTCGACCCGCCCGCGGTCGGCGCGAGCAGTCGGCGGATGCGGATGACCCATTTTATGGCGAGAGACACTCTGTTTCGCAATCCGCTCATGGGGGCTTTCCTGCGACGGGTCGGCGTTATTCCTCTTGATCGCGATAAAGGGGATTTAAAGGCGATGAAAACCGCGATCCAGCTCCTTCGGGATGGAGCAGCCGTGGCTCTTTTTCCGGAAGGAACCCGCTCAATGGACGGTAATCTGCAGCCGCCGAAACCGGGAGTCGGATTTCTAGTGGCCAAAGGGAATGCGCCGGTTGTTCCGGTTTATGTTCACGGCTCCTATGAAGCCTGGTCGAAACACAGCGGAGGTCTGAAACGCAAGCCGGTTGCTGTGATTTTCGGACAGTTGATTACGCAGGAGGAAATCCGCGGGCTTGGATCCGGACGGGAGGCCTATGGCCGGATCGGCGAACTGATTATGCAACGCATTGCGGAGTTGAAAGAAAAATTTGAAAAGGGACTGATTCATGAGTAAGCAGGTAAAAACGGCGATTTCCCCGACGCGGGAAGAGAATTATCCGGAATGGTATCAGCAGGTGGTGCGCGCCGCCGAGCTGGCCGAGAACAGCGATGTACGCGGCTGTATGGTGATTAAGCCGTGGGGCTATGCACTGTGGGAAAATATCCGCACCGCGCTCGACAGCTACTTCAAGGCGACCGGCCATGTGAATGCCTACTTCCCGCTCTTTATTCCGGTGAGTTATCTTGAAAAAGAAGCCGAGCATGTCGACGGGTTCGCCAAAGAGTGCGCGGTGGTAACACACCATCGCCTTGAAGCGGGGCCGAACGGCAAATTGATTCCGGCGGGTGAACTCGAAGAACCGCTGGTGGTGCGCCCGACGTCTGAAACAATTATCGGTGCGACTTACGCTAAGTGGGTGCAGAGCTATCGCGATCTGCCGATTTTGATCAACCAGTGGGCCAACGTCGTCCGCTGGGAAATGCGCACCCGCCTGTTTTTGCGTACGGCTGAGTTTCTCTGGCAGGAAGGGCACACCGTTCACGAAACAAAAGAAGAAGCCTGGGAAGAAACGGTGAAAATGCTGAACGTCTATAAGCAGTTTGCGGAAGATTACATGGCCATGCCGGTTTTGACGGGTGAGAAAACGGCCGGCGAACGTTTCCCCGGCGCGGTGAATACGCTTTGCATCGAAGCGCTTATGCAGGACTGCAAAGCCTTGCAGGCGGGAACCAGTCACTTCCTCGGTCAGAACTTTGCCAAGGCATCCGGCATTCAGTTTCAGTCGCGCGAAGGTCAGCTGGAAACGGCATGGACGACCTCGTGGGGTGTCTCCACCCGTTTGATCGGCGGAATGATTATGACCCATGCCGACGATGACGGCATGGTGATGCCTCCGAAACTCGCTCCGTCGCACGTGGTGATTCTGCCGATTATCCGTAACGACATGGATAAAGACAAAATCATGCAGTACTGCAATGAAACTGCTGACATGCTGCGTAAGCAGAATTATGCCGGCCGTCCGGTTGAGGTGGTTGTGGATAGCCGGGATATCAACGCTGGCGAAAAAGGCTGGCAATGGGTCAAGAAAGGCATTCCGCTGCGTGTTGAAATTGGGCCGCGTGACATCGAAACCCAAGCGGTTTATGTGGCGCGGCGCGACAAAGGCGCAAAAGAAAAATACGGTCAAAATCGCGCAGAATTTGTTTCAACCGTTGCCGATGTACTGAGCGATATGCAGAAAAATCTTTTCGACCGCGCCAATGCATTTCGTATTGAAAACACCCGCGAAATCGACACGTGGGAAGAATTCGTCTCGTTTTTCAAAGAAGGTCGCGGCGGGTTTGCACTGGCTCACTGGGACGGAACCGAAGAGACCGAGAAAAAAATTAATGATGAATTGTCTGTGACCATTCGTTGTATTCCGTTTGATTATGAACAAAGCGGTGCCGGAAAATGCATGATTAGCGGACGACCAAGTAAAGGCCGTGTGATTTTCGCAAAAAGTTATTAATCTTCGTCAGGGAGTGTGCAATGGCAAAAGGCAGATTCAACATCCAAGGCACAAAGGACTTTTTAGTGGCAGCGGTTTTTTGCGGTTTCCTCTGCATCTGGTCAATTCGCGACGCCTGGTTCCCGACCGAAAAGGTGATGAAAAAACATCCTCGTGAAATACAGGTTGTCTTTAAAGTTCCCGGCGTGGTTAAAGACCTCCCCCTTAAACCGGGTGATGAAATTAAAGGCGAGACAATCCTTGCGACTCTCTATGATGAAACTCACCGGGCTCAGGTCGCTGAGGCCGAAGCGGCGTTTGAAGCTGCCAAAGCGGCAAAAGACTCTGCCGTTGAAGAGAAGCTGGATGTTCTCATGCAGGCTCGGACCGATCTGAATGCCTGCACAATCAAAAATACGGATATTACCTGGACCAGTTCTCATGGCGAAGAACCGTTGCGCGGGGTGGTTTCCCGCGTTCTGGTTGAAACCGCAACACACGTTGATGCAGGCACGCCGGTACTGGCAATTAATCCGAATGATTCGTTCTACATGTTCAACAAAACACTTGCTGTACTGAGTTTTTTGGGGATGATTGCCTCATTGATTTTCCATGTCATTGCTTCACGGTGATTAAAACGTTTCGGAATAGGGCTTGACCGCGCGTATAGCCGCACTAAGATTGCCAGTCTGTTTTGATCTGTAACTAGTTACAGCTAAGACAATTCGAAAGGGATCGGGGGACGATATGACAAAAAGAGATTTAGTGGTTCGCATTGCTGATGAGACCGGCCTGATCCAACAGGATGTTGCCGCCATTCTCCAGAAGTCGCTGGACTACATCGTTGAAGCGCTTCAAAAAGGCGAAACCATCGAATTTCGTAATTTCGGTGTGTTTGAAATCAATGTCCGGAAAGCCCGTATCGGGCGCAATCCCAACAAGCCGGAAGATGTCGTGACGATTCCTGAACGCCGCGTCGTCAAATTCAAACCCGGCAAAATCATGAAACAGAAGATCACCGGCATCTAGACATGGCTTCCAATTCGCACCAACCCATCCAGGGCATGTCCGATATTGCACCTCCGGATGTTGCACTCTGGCAAATGATCGAAACCCGTGCGCGCGAAATTTTCGCGCGTTATCGTTTTTCGGAGGTTCGCACACCCATTCTCGAAAAACTCGAACTCTTTACCCATTCACTCGGTGATACCACCGATGTGGTGACCAAAGAGATGTACACCCTTGAAGACCGCGGCGGACGGAAATTCGCGCTGCGTCCCGAAGGAACTGCCGGTGCCGTCCGCTACGTCGCCTCCGGCGGCGAAGAAACCGCCAACGCGCGAATCTTTTACATGGGCCCCATGTTCCGTTGCGAACGTCCGCAGGCGGGCCGCAAACGCCAGTTCCATCAGATCGGTCTCGAAGCCGTCGGTGCGCCCAATCCGTTGGCCGATGCCGAAGTCATCGCCTTGCAGGTTCACCTTCTCGCTGCATGGGGTTTGACAGATGCAAAAATCCGCCTCAATACCATTGGTCTTCCCGAAGACCGCGCCGCTGTGCTCGAAGGATTGCGTGCAGCCATTCGCCCGCACCTGAACAAACTGCCGGAAGAAGCGCAGCAGCGGTTTGAAACCAACGCCCTGCGCCTGCTCGACTCAAAAGATCCTGACGTACAGAAAATTATCGCCGGCGTTCCGCCTGTCATCGAATTCATGAGCGAAAGTTCACGCGCTTATCTCGACACCGTCATCGAAACACTCAAAAAACTTGAAATTGATGTAGAGATCGACAGATCCCTCGTGCGAGGTCTCGACTATTACGTCCATACCGTCTGGGAAGTCGTACACGGCGGCCTCGGCGCGCAGAACGCGCTCTCCGGCGGCGGACGCTACCGGATTCACCTCAACGGAAAATCCGTAGACGGCGTCGGCTTTGCGATGGGTGTTGAACGCGTCATCGCCGCGCTCGAAGCCACCGGCATCACCGCCGCGCAGTTTGCACCGCCGCCGCCGGTCTTCATCGTATCGCTTGGCGAAGCGGCGCTGAATGAAAACCTGCTTTTGCTTCAGATGCTGCGTCAGCGCGGCGTTAGTTGTGAAATGGAACTTTCCGCCCGCAAAGTGCAGGCGCAGATGCGCCGCGCCAATAAATGCGGCGCGCAGTACGTCATCATCCGTGGTGACAGCGAACTCGAAAAAGGAATTTTTGTGCTCAAAAACATGGCCGACGGCACGCAACGCGAAGTCGAACTGCCGGAATTGATGTTACTGCTGGAGAAGGGCGGGGCTTGATGCCGACCATTTTGTACATTAACGGCTGGCGCCTGTTTTTTTACATGAACGAGGGAGGCGAACCGCCGCACGTTCACTGCACAAAAGCAGATTGCGATGCCAAATATTGGTTGGATACGGCCGCGTTTGACATTCTTCCTGCTTACGAATACAACCTGTCTCCGGCTGATCGAAAAGCGATCCGGAAGATTGTATTTACACATTTCGACTATATCGTTGAAAAGTGGATGGAATTTCAGAGGAACGGACATGAATAAAATTCATCAAATTCAAGATGTTAAATTTAAAAATGGGTTGCTTCTGCTGACCGTCGATGGACAGACCGTTTCCAAATGCCTTTCCGAAATCTCACCGCGTTTGGCCAAAGCTTCGGATGCGGTGCGGAACCATTTTGTCATTGCCCCTTCCGGTTACGGAATTCACTGGCCGGATTGCGATGAAGATTTGTCGATTGATGCTTTGCTGGGTATTCGGCATGCCACCCCGATGATGGCGGCGGAAGATCCGGGAGAATATAGAACTTCTAACGATTAACTGATAACTGGTAACGGACTATGCACAAATTTCGTACACACACCTGCGGAGAGCTCCGCAAAGAAAACGTTGGACAAGCTGTACGCCTCTCCGGCTGGGTCAACACCATCCGCGACCACGGCGGCGTACTCTTTATTGACCTGCGCGACCACTACGGCATCACCCAGATTGTCATCAGCCCTGACAAAGCATTCTACAAAGACATCGAACACTGGCGCGTAGAATCTGTGCTCTGCTTCACCGGCAATGTCGTCGCCCGCGACACGTCGGCCGTCAACCCGAAGCTGGTCACCGGCGAAATCGAACTGGTTGCCGAAACGATGGAAGTGCTCGGCGAAGCCGACGTGATCCCGTTCCAGGTCAGCAAAGAAGAGGAATGCTCCGAAGCACTGCGCCTCAAATACCGCTTTCTCGACCTGCGCCGCAAGAGCCTGCACGACAATATCGTTCTGCGCTCGAAAGTGATCTCGCGTATCCGTGAATTGATGACGGGTCAGGGTTTCCTCGAATACCAGACGCCGATTCTCACCAGTTCATCGCCCGAAGGCGCGCGCGATTATCTCGTTCCGAGCCGCGTGCATCCCGGCAAGTTCTACGCACTGCCTCAGGCTCCGCAGCAGTTCAAGCAGCTGCTGATGGTTTCCGGCTTTGACCGCTATTTCCAGATCGCGCCGTGTTTCCGCGACGAAGACGCCCGCGCCGACCGTTCGCCCGGCGAGTTCTATCAGCTCGATATGGAAATGAGCTTCGC
>JBAYVX010000091.1:0-7270 GCA_041674365.1 Kiritimatiellales bacterium
ATTGAAGGTTATAGGAGCGAGTCATGGAAACAGGAAAAATCAAATGTCCGAATTGCGGGAAGGAGTTCGCGCTCGACGATGCCGGGTACGCGAATATTCTGAAGCAGGTTCACGATAGCGAATTTGAGCAACAGCTGAATGAAAGGCTTCAGCTTGCCGAAAAGGATAAGCATGCTGCGGTTGAGCTTGCTAAGGAAAAGGCCAGCAGTGAAATGCAGAAGGCCGCCGCCACCAAGGACGCTGAGATTCAAGCTTTGAAGTCGAAGCTGGATGCCGGGGATGTCGCAAAACAGCTTGCCGTGACTCAGGCGCTAAGCGCTGTTGAAAAAGAACGTGATAAGCTGGCCAATGCGCTGAAACAATCAGAGCTTGAGAAGCAGCTCGCCGAAAAGGCACTCAAAGATAAGTACGAAACTCAGATCAAAGATCGCGATGACGCGATTGAGCGCCTCCGGGATATGAAGGCGCGGCTGTCGACCAAAATGGTGGGTGAAACGCTTGAGCAGCACTGCGAAACCGAGTTTAACCGGATTCGGGCGACAGCGTTTCCGAGGGCTTATTTTGAGAAGGACAACGATGCCAGCACCGGCAGTAAGGGTGATTATATTTTCCGCGATATGGACGAAGCCGGCACAGAGATCGTTTCGATCATGTTTGAAATGAAGAACGAAAACGACGGCACGGCTACGAAGAAAAAAAATGAGGACTTTTTAAAGGAGCTGGACAAGGATCGCGCTGAAAAGGGCTGCGAGTATGCGGTGCTGGTCTCTATGCTGGAGCCAGACAGTGAGCTCTATAACACGGGGATTGTGGATGTGTTTCACCGCTATCCAAAAATGTACGTGGTTCGCCCGCAGTTTTTCATTCCCATTATTACGCTGTTGCGGAATGCAGCGATGAAGTCACTGGAATACAAAACTGAGTTGGCGCTTGTGAAGGCCCAGAATATTGATGTCACCCATTTTGAAGCCGACCTGGAGGCATTCAAGTCGGGCTTTGCCCGGAACTACGATTTGGCGTCCAGAAAGTTTCAGACGGCGATCGATGAAATCGACAAGACCATAACGCACCTTCAGAAAACCAAAGAGGCTCTCCTCGGATCGGAAAACAATCTTCGTCTCGCAAACGACAAGGCGCAGGATGTTACGGTGAAAAAGTTGACTCGGGGCAACCCGACAATGGCCGCCAAGTTTGCAGAGTTGAAGGAAGGGAATTCTGCCGAGGATCAATAAAGCGGATTCCAATGTCTGGAAGAAAGATTTGTGTCGATTCGTGATATTCGTGGGCAGTTTCCAAAGGTTGGAACGCGGTGAGGGCACCGCGTCTACGTTTTTCCAATGGTTGGAAGGCGGAGTTGTTTTTGAAGCGCATTTCCAGCAAGTGATTTCTAAATGAAAATGATTCTGATACCAGAACCTAAGTCGATCCGGTTTAACGAGGGCACCTGCCTCCATCCGGAGCAGGCACCTTTCGTTGTGTGTGACGCGACGCTGGGCGCCGAGGCGTACCGTTTATCCATTTCATCCGCTGGCGTTCACATTGCGCATGGCGGGCCGGCGGGATTGTTCTACGCGCGTCAGACGCTCGCGCAGATTGTCGGCCAGTGCGGCGAACGGATGCCCTGCCTGGAAATAGAGGACGCGCCGGCTTTGCCGGAGCGCGGCTTCATGCTGGATATCAGTCGCTGCAAGGTCCCGACGCTTGAGTCGCTGATGGACATCGTCCGTCTCATGGCATCCCTGAAGATGAACCAGTTCCAGCTCTACATGGAGCACACCTTCGCCTATACGGGCCATGAAACGGTTTGGAAAGACGCTTCCCCGCTGACGGCGGAAGAGCTCCGTGCATTGGACGCCCATTGCCGCGACCTCCACATCGAACTCGTTCCCAACCAGAACAGCTTCGGCCACATGGAGCGCTGGCTGCGTCATGAAGACTATCGGCATCTTGCCGAGTGTCCGGACGGTTTTGTGCATCCGGTTGACGGCAAGCGCCGCCCCTGCGGCACGACGCTACGGCCCGACCAGGCATCGCTTGACTTTGTCGGCGGATTGTTCGACCAGCTGCTGCCCAACTTCACCAGCCGCAAGTTCAACATCGGCGGCGACGAGCCGTGGGAACTGGGGACGGGTTGGAGCCAACCCCTGGCCGAGTCTATGGGGAAGGGCCGGCTCTACCTCAATCACTTGTCGAAACTCGTGGCGCTGGCCACCGCGCACGGGCGCGAGGCGCTTTACTGGGCGGACGGCCTGCTGCATTCGCCGGAGCTGGTTCCGCTCGCTCCGGACAACGCCCGCCCGGTCATCTGGGGGTACGAGGCCGACCACCCGTTCGACGAACAGTGCGCGCTGATCGCGGCGACCGGTAAGCCGTTCTATCTTGCGCCGGGCGATTCCACCTGGAACAGTTTTACAGGGCGTTTGCACATCGCGCGCGCCAACATTCGCGCCGCCGCCCGCGCCGCTGTGCGCTACGGAGCCACGGGGTTCCTGCATACGCATTGGGGCGACAACGGTCATCCCCAGACATGGGTGACCGCCTTGCCGGGTCTGCTGCTCGCCGCGAATTCCTCTTGGAATCCCCACTCCGATGAGCCGGCGCTGGCGGACAGCCTCGACATCCTGTGCTTCAAAGACTCCTCGATGGATCTGGGCAAAGCCGCAGTCACGCTTGGGGGATTGGATGAAGCCATCGGCATTCCGATTCCCAACCGCAGTTTTCTGTTCCTTGGTGCGAACCAGCCGCCGGAGGAACTTGCGCCGTATCTGCCGCAGCTGACCGACCAAAAGCTGGAGGCCGGACGGCAGTGCCTCGATTCGGCGAGAGAACACATCGAGCGTGCCGCCCCGCAAACCGACGAAGGATTGCGCTGCCGCGAGGAACTGCAACTGGCGCACGACATGGCTCTCTATGCGCTGGAACGTGTTCGCCGAATCAGGGACAACGCCTCCCTTGATGCGCTGCAAACGGTAAGAATGGAGATCAGCGAACGGTTCGCGGACATTTGGTTGACGCGCAACCGGCCCGGCGGCCTCGACGAAAGCCTCGATAAAAACTCGCTTTCCAGATCATAAAGCGAATGGGGCAGTCCTTGAATCTACGTCTTTAAAATCAGCCCGACTGGCCAGCTTATTCCCGAGACCGTCCCGGATTTGTAAGGCGAACCACGGAACACTGAAGACACCGAAATGGAGTTCTTCTGTGTATTCCGTGGTGAAATTCTTATGCTTTCTTCAGCTTCGGGCCGGTGGGGGTGTCCTGAACGATCCAGCCGGCGGCGGCGATGGCGTCGCGCAGGCGGTCGGCTTCGGCGAAGTTTTTGGCTTTTTTGGCGGCGACGCGGGCGTTGGCCATTTCGACGATTTCGGCTGGCGCTTCCGCGGCGGGCGGTTCGAGGAAGCCGAGCACCGTATCCAGTTTTTTCCAAAGGTTGGAAACCGCGAGCGCCGTTGTCGGGGACATTGGCTTGTCCGCCGTAGCCTTGGCGGAGGAGGAAAAATTCTTGTTTCCTTCGTGGACGCCGTCGAACAGTGCGCCGAGCGCACCGGCAATATTGAGGTCGTCGTCGAGCGCTTCTTCAAAGCGGGTTGCCAGCGTCTGTGCCCATTCCGGTAACTCCTTAGGGGTCAGTCCGATATTTTGATAATCCGGATTAGTCAAAATATTCGTACTGACCCCGTTCGCGTTACCGGCGGCTTCTTTGACTTTGGCGTAGAATTCGTCGAGGCGGGCGAGGGCGGCGCGATTGGCGTTGAGCGAACTGAAGGTGAAGTTAAGGCTCTGGCGGTAGTGCGTGCCGATCAGCTCGTAGCGGATTTCGCGGCCGGTGAAGCCTTTTTCCAGAATCTGGCGCAGGGTGTAAAAGTTGCCGAGCGACTTGGACATTTTTTTACCGTCCACCTGCAGGTGGGCGCAGTGCATCCAGTATTTGGAATACATCTTGCCGTTGGCGCCTTCGCTCTGGGCGATTTCGTCTTCGTGGTGCGGGAAAATATTGTCCACGCCGCCGGTGTGCAGGTCGAAGGTTTCGCCGAGATATTTCATGCTCATGGCGGAACATTCAATATGCCAGCCGGGACGGCCTTTACCCCACGGAGAATCCCAGACGACGTCGCCGTCGGCTTCGTCGTAGCCTTTCCAGAGGGCGAAATCGGCGGCGTTGTTTTTGTCGTATTCATCCTGCGCGACGCGCGCGCCGGCGCGCATCCCTTCGCGGTCGAGGTGCGCCAGTTTTCCATACTCTGGAAACTTATCGATCGGGAAATAGACCGAACCATCATCAGATTTGTAGGCCAGCCCTTTTTCGAACAGCTTTTCGATGATGGCAATCATCTCCGGAATGCAGTCGGTCGCGGCAGGATAGTGCTCGGCCGGTTCAATGTTGAGCGTCTTGAGATCTTCGAAAAAGGCGTCTTTGTACTTCTGCGTGTAGTCGCGAAGGGCGAGGCCGGTTTCGCGCGAGCCGCGGATCGTCTTATCGTCCACATCGGTCAGGTTCTGCACCTGAGTCACTTTAAAGCCTTTGAATTTAATCCAGCGGCGCAGCAGGTCTTCGAACATATAGGCGCGGTAGTTGCCGATATGGGCGTAGTTGTAAACCGTCGGACCGCAGGTGTACATGCGGACGTGGTTGTCTTTCAGAGGAATCAGTTCCTCCTGTGCGCGACTCATCGTGTTGTAAATTTTAAAGCTCATAAGGCCGGAGATGTTACTTTATTTGAGCTTTGAGGCAAGCCTGCGGGCGAAAAGAGGAAGCTCCGGATCGCGGGCGCCCATGCCGAGAACCGGCAGACCTTCTTCCAGAAGCCGTTTTTCCAAGGTTTGGAAACTTTCCACAAACTCTGCCGGAACGCCGGCGGCTTGCAGCCGTTCGACAAACTGTTCCGCAGTGACTTTGATGCTCACCGTCCCGCCCGCGAAATAAATCGGCAGGATAAATAATTTTTCAAGACGCCCGGTGGGGGCACCGGGCCTACAATCTACTGTAGGCCGCGTGCCCTCACGCGGCGCTTTCCAGGCATTGGAAAAAACGTCGACGAATCCTTCCAGACCTTGGAAAAGCGGGGTGTAACCGTGCGGCCGCCAATAGGCCGAGAAGGCGGGAAACTCATTGGAAACGGCTTCGAGTGCGGCGGCGATTTTGATCGGGCTGTGCGCAAAGTCATCGATCACTTTCGGCCCGTGGCGTTCGAGCCGCCGCTCGATTCCCTTGAAAGACTGCACCGCTTTGATGCACTTCTGCATATCGAGTCCGAGCGCCTTGCAGAGCGTCAGTGCGTGATCGACGTTCTCGATGTTATGTTTTCCAAGCATCGGAATCTTCACGTCAAACGGCTCGGCGTTTTTAACCACGACCCCGCTCACCTGAGACTCGAACTGAGCAAACAGCGTGTGGAGCTCGTCGAGAGAGAAATGGTCTTCGGCGATGTTGGTGATGATCGCGTGCTTCGGGTGAAACTTGAGAAACGACTTGTCGCTTTCGTCGGCTTCAATAATCCACGGGCCGGTTTTGCCGTAGCGGACGTTCCCCAATGTGGAAGAGGCTTCCAGCCTCTGGCCAGCGGCAGGGATGCCGCTTCCACTCTGTTGCCAATTCAAAACCGGTGCACCGCAGTAAACCGTCGGGTCGAGTTCCAAACATTGGAAAATCCAGCCGAGCAGTCCGGTGACGGTGGACTTTCCGGCCGTCCCGGCGACGGCGATAACCTCTTTGCCTTCGCAGAGTTTCGCCAGCATATCGGCGCGGTGCAGAAGCGGAATGTTCAGCTCTTTTGCTTTCACGATGTCCGGGTTGTCGGATTCAATGGCGGTGCTGTAGACGACGAAGTCGGTGTCGGCGGTAATGCCCGAGCCGTCCTGCGGGACGATTCGGATGCCGAGGTTTTCCAAGGTCTGGAAAATTGGCAGGCCGGTGGCGCGGTCGGAACCGGAAACCTGATAACCGGCGTGTGCGGCGAGCTGCGCAACGCCGTTCATCCCCGTTCCGCCGATTCCGATGATATGAATAGAGGGCACGGAGTGTTGGATTGTTGGAGTGTTGGATTGCTGGATATTGGGCATGGGCAAAATCTAATCATCCGTCGTCGCTTTAGCAAGCTATGGCGGACAGGGGGGGGGAGTATTTGCCAGTTAGTTATTTAAATGATGCCAAGACCTTATCCCATGTCGCAGATTTAGTTGTGTGTGCATCTCCGAGGCTTCCATCTGGCCGAATTACATACCAATGGATTTTTGGAACTTTATCGACCGATTGTCCTGTAGAAATTGCCATTAGTCGTTGTTTCGCAAAATCCTGAATATCCAAATCTTCGCTTTCAGTAACAATTTTGTTCAAGCAGTCTTTATTGGTTATAAAATCCAAGGCTGTTCTTCGTATACCCCATTTGGGATTGGATAAAACGAGGTCACAGAGCAGGGTTTGATCCTTAATTTTGGAGCAACAGTTGATGAATACAGAAACCTTTTCTGTGGTGTTTGCTTTTTTAATCAATTTTACTTGGTTGTTCGAATCACAACTTACGGTGAGGAGAATGGTTGATAATAAGAGTAATGATTTGAATAATTTTGATGCTAATTTCATCTGTCATTCCTTTTCTCTGCCGAACAGTGCATGAGCGAACTATCCCAGCTTAATACTTATAAATATTTTACAGGAAAAGCTCCCGTTTTTTCTTAATGGCGTTGTAGATCTTGCGGTCGAGAATCGCGATGGCTAATAGGGAGAAGTATGGGATGAAAAGAATCACGAAGGAAAGCGCTATGCGATTTCCGATCGAGTAATGCAGAACATTTTTCGCTAATCGCATGAAGATGATCAGGAACAAGATGCCAAACACAATGTTTCCGATGATGGCCCCGCCAGAGTAAATAAAGGCCCCGCCAATGTTTGCGACAACCATAAGCAGGAAAAGTATCAGATAAATAGTTCGCGTACGTTTGACCGCTGATACATCCCATTGGTAGTACTCGGGCCGATCTTCCTCGGGGATATATTTTGATTGCGGAGGGATGGCAACACTTCGTTCATCAAGCAGTACCCGAACCGCTTCAAAGGCATCATCCGTATAAGTTGCGCGATCATTCATCTTCCAGATATCGAGCAGTTCTGCCGTATCCTTTGATGAAAGGTTTGTTTTGATTTCTGCCACTCGATTCGCGTCCATGTTTTGTCCTCTGCGGTTACGGTTGAATGAAGGCGCAAGGCTAGTTTTAAGCCCCTTTAGTGTCAAATTTAAAGACGTCAGTGCTGAGCGGCTTGTGTCGTCAAAAA
>JBAYVX010000092.1:0-7188 GCA_041674365.1 Kiritimatiellales bacterium
AACATTCCAAACCAGAATTGTCCGCGGCGCGCATCGCCGACAACAGCGATTTGTTTTGCGCCGTCGCGTGCGACGGCCAGCGCAAGCGCCGCGCCGCTGCTGACGGCGCGCACTTCGGTTTTGTTCGGCAGTGCCAGCGCCTGAGCGATCGCAAAGCTCATCCGCATCCCGGAAAACGATCCCGGCCCGCGCCCGACGGCATAGAGCGATATATCGTAATACGATATATGCGTCTCTTGCAGGAGGGTTTCCAAGGTTTGGAAAATTGTGTTGTGGCGCACCCGTTCGCCAACCCACGTTTTTTCGGCCAGCAGCACGCCGTCTTTGAGAAGCGCCACACTGCCCTGCCGCGATGAAAGCTCAATCCCTAAAACGATTCCGCTTTCATCTTTCATATTCCATCCTTCATCTTTTTCCCCAACGGATTCTCCACGATGGAAATGATGCGCTGTTCCTCGGTTTCGCCGCGCTCAATCCGGATGTGAATCGTGTCTGGCGGAAGCAGTTCGGCGGCGCGTTCGGCCCATTCGATGACGGTGACGCCGCCGGCTTCGAGGTATTCGTCGAGGCCGAGATCGAAGGCTTCTTCGGAACCGCCAAGGCGGTAGAGGTCGATATGGTGAAACGGAATGGTTCCACGGTATTCACTGATGATTGTGTACGTCGGGCTGCAAACAGGTTCTTTAACGCCTGCGGCCTGTGCAAGACCCTGCGTAAAGCAGGTTTTGCCCGCACCGAGGTTGCCGTGCAACGCGATCACCGCCGTTCTTCCCCCTTCGACTCCGCTCAGGGAAGGCAAGCCTTGGAAAAATTCGGCGGCGATTTTCCAAGTATTGGAAGGACTGTCCGATATCCATTTCATAGGGAGTAAATATGAAAGATGAATGATGAAAGATGAAAGCGGTATTTTTTAAATTCTAAGATTATTCCATTTTCATAGTTCATACTTCATTTTTCATCTTTCTCCTTAAATGCAACGGCAAAAGACACCGGTGCGCTGCGGACCTCCATGCCATCTTCATAAACCGAAACGGCCTGGATGCGGTTCGGTCCTTCGCCAATGGTGCGTTTATCGAACGAAAGCTCTATGCCATCGGTATAGGGTTTGCGGTCAAGTTCACGTCCGTTCCAGAGCAGAATAATTTCTTTCGGCGATTCTTTCCCGTTGATCGCGGCTTTGACAACAATCTGATGCGGCGAGCCGTTGTTCATGCCGGTGATGTTCAGCGAGCGTCCCTTTTTGTTGATGATGACCGGAAAGTCCTTAAACCCGCCGGGCGTTACAGGCAAAAACGCCTGCGCAATGATGCGAATTTCATGATAACCGTCGCCTGCCGTTTTGAACGGTATTTCGATTAAGGTAATTCCATCCGGGTCTTTGATCTGCTTCCCGTCAAAAAGCGCGCTGTAAAGCGTCGGCGCCTGTATCGGAAACTTTGCTTCAGCAACAAAGGCGGAATCGAGACTGCTGGAGATCTCTTTGCCCAGTCCGATGGTTCTGATCTGCACAGGAAGCCAGGTGATCTGCGAAAGCGGGTCGCCCAGCAACAGAACCTGTACCGGACTGAGAATGGACTGATAGAAACTTTCCATAGCCGAACAGCCGGAAGCGTAATGCACGAAAAAGCGGGCGTGAGGAAATTTAACCCAATTGTTATACGGCTCGGTGACCATGCCCGCCGTAACCGTTGCACCGGCCTTGAGCCATTCCGTACATTTGGTCTGCGGCTTCTGAAATTCAGCCGACCAGCTGGTCAAATGTTCAGCAAATGCGCCGGGAATGAAGGTTCCAAAGTCCGCCGGTTTCACCGTAGCCGCGCCGGTCAATACGCCGAGAAGGTTTGTTTGCGCCGAAGGTTGATTCGTATAGATTTCTGCGAAGCCGCCGCGCAACTTCAGCTCGGTTTTCACTTCGGCATACTGCCACTCGCGCGGGCCGGAACGGGCTTTATCGTCGGTTTGAACCAGTAAAACCGGATGGGCGGCACCGCTCTGGCGGGCTTGAATTCCGTTTTCAATACAATGTAAAACGGTATCCATATCCGTGCCGTTTTCGCCGGTGTAGCCAAGCATCATGGATGGCAACGGCATTTTTTCTTTGAGCCCGGCACTTAGCATATCGAAAGAACGGGACGGATTTTTCGGGCCGCCTTCTTTGGCCGGTCCGGCAAAGAGAGGCGACAAAAACTGCCCTTTTTCGATCATTTCCACGGCAGGTATGATGCCGCGTGTGAAAGTCAGCCCCATAAGCGACATCTGCCGGCGGTCGTTCGGCGAAGTCACCGCGCGAATCGGAAAATCAACGGAATAGACCCACGCCAGCACCTGATGGGTCAGGCCGCGCTCTTCGATGAGCTTCTGCACGGGCTCATAAATGTACTGCAGGAACTCGTCCGGCGTACACTCCGCGCGGCCTTTTACAATGGATTCCGGAATATTCAGATCAATCCGGTTGCATCCCGGTACGCCATGCAGTGCCATAAACACATTAGCGGCCTTTTTGGAATCTTGCGAGTTTTCGTTCACCAGCACCGCGACGCGATGCGGCATTTGTGCCGCCGCCTGAAAGGGCGGCACCAGGACTGCAACCAGCAGAACCGCAAAATATCGAATAAAGAACACCGAATCCCAAAGTTTGGACTTTTCCATTTTCATCACTCCATCCATCCTGCACTCCAATAATCCAAGGATGAAGTCAGCCTATCGCTTGACGAAAATTAAACAAGGACGGATAATCCCGAACCGTGAAGAGGTGCAACGCCATTTTAATCCTGTTCGTTTTTGCCGCGACCGGCCTGGCAAACGACGAGGGATTTTTACGTTACCAGCTCATCCTCGACAAGCAGCCCTTCGGGCAGGATCCGCCGGAAGCCGATATTGTGCAGGTACCCCCATCCCAGTCTTTCGCCCGCAATCTCCGGCTCTCCATGCTTTTCGAAGGCCCGGACGGCACCACGCGGGCAGGCATTGTCGATAACTCCACAAAAAAAAGCTATATCCTCCGCGTCGGCGAACCGCAGGACGGACTCGAAATGGTTGAAGCCGACATCCGGTCGTCAGAAGCCATGCTGCGTAAAGACAATGAGGTGGCACTCTTCAAACTGGAATCCGGAGCCGGAGAGCCCATTTCAAGAAACGAAGAATCCTCCCGCCGGTCTTCGTATGCTGAACGCCGCCGCGCTCTGCTGAAGAAAATAGAAGAGCGGCGTAACCAGGAGGCGGAAGCAAGGCCGCCGGAGTCTCAATTGACCGGCGAAGCGCTCAAAAAACACCTGGAACAGGTTCAGATGGACGCCATCCGCAACGGACTGCCGCCATTGCCAATGCCGCTTACGCCGGAAATGGATGCGCAACTGGTATCGGAAGGAGTGCTGCCTCCTCAGTAGGAAATATCGGACACCGAACAAGGAATTTCGAATGTAAAAACATCAAATCCCCTTCCTTCTGCGGTTTATTGCAGATTCTCAATCATCTTCAGTACCGTATCCCCGACCGTCTGCAAACTTTTCACCGACAGCCTGTCCAGTGTATCATTGGCTGTGTGCCAATAATCGTTAAGACCCGGCGCGGAGCCATAGTCGAAATCGATCACATCAATCACCGGCATACCTGCGATTGCAAAAGGAACATGATCATCCAGAATCGAGCCGGGTCCGAGACCGAATTGTGAACGGACCCCCAGTTCATGCGCCGCAAAAAAGAGTTCTTTCACCAGCTCACGCGAACTGTTACGCGGAACCGAAATATTCAAATCCTTGTCGCCGATCATATCGAGCACAATCACAGCTTTAACCAGCTTCGCTCCGCCCGCTTCGTAAATCTGCTGCGCCAGATGGCGGCTGCCGTGCAGGCCGTCGTACGGACCGTATTCTGTGCGGCATTCTTCGCCGTCGAGGAACGCGATCATAAACTCGGTTTCAGACGGTGCGCGCTCTTTCAGCACCCGAGCCAACTCCAGCAACGCGCCGCAACTTGATCCGGAGTCGTTTGCCCCTTGAAAATCTTTAGCAATACCGCTCTTCGTATCGAAATGCGATACGAGAACAATCAGGCTCTTCGTTTTTCCGGGAATACGTCCCAGTACATTATTGAAAAACATTTTTCCGTTCGGCGTCTCTTCGGAAAAGGTGTCGATCTTTGTCTTGATTCCCAGCGCCTTCAGCTTGCCTTCCAGCATCACGGAAGCGCGGCGCGCGCCGCCGCCGCCCGCATCGCGCGGGCCGAGCTTCACCAGCGCTTCGGTTTCGGCCATCGCCTTTGCACCGTCAAACTCCGACCGTTTGCAGCCGGAAAGCATTACACAGAAAAGCGCGAAGCACGCAAAAAAAGATTTTCCAATCATGGGGACCCCCGGACTTACTCCGATCCGTCGGTCTTGGCTTTGGCGACCGCTTTAATCTTATCGGCCAGCTCATTGGCCAGTCCCGGGTCTTCCAAAAGAGCCTTGCGGGCACCTTCGCGCCCCTGCCCGAGCTGCTGGCCGTTGTACGAAAGCCACGAGCCCTTCTTTTCAATGATTCCGCAGTCGGTACCGGCATCAACAATCGAACCGGTCCACGAAATACCCTCAGCGTAAAGGATGTCGAACTCCGCCATCGTGAACGGCGGAGCCACTTTGTTCTTCACCACCTTGACTTTGGTGCGGTTTCCGTAAACCGAGCCGTCGGTGTTTTTCAGCTGGCCGATGCGGCGGATGTCGAGGCGCACGGAGGAATAAAACTTCAGCGCGCGTCCGCCGGGAGTGGTTTCCGGGCTGCCGAACATCACGCCGACTTTTTCGCGAATCTGGTTGGTGAAAATACAACAACAGTTCGAGCGGCTGATCGCAGACGTCAGCTTACGCAGGGCCTGAGACATCAGACGCGCCTGCAAACCGACGTGCGACTGACCCATCTCGCCGTCGAGCTCGGCGCGCGGCGCGAGAGCCGCCACGGAGTCCAGCACAACCACATCAATCGAATTGCTCTTCACCAGCGACTCGCAGATGTTGAGCGCCTCTTCGCCGGAGTCCGGCTGCGAGACCAGCAGATCGTTCAGATTTACGCCGATCTTCTGCGCGTAGCCCGGATCAAGCGCGTGCTCGGTATCAATAAAAGCCGCAATACCGCCCGCCTTCTGGACGTTGGCGATAATGTGGGAAACCAGCGTCGTTTTACCGGACGACTCCGGACCGAAAATTTCAATCACGCGACCCTTGGGTACGCCGCCGATGCCGAGTGCAATATCCAGCGTCAATGCACCGGTCGAAATACACGGGATTTTCTTCGGTCCGGCCTCGTCGCCAAGACGGATGATTGCCCCGTCGCCGTATTGTTTTTTGATTCCAGCGAGTACTGCCTCGAGATTGGAGGCGCCTTCTTTTTTATCGGTTTTTGCAGCCATGCGGGAGAGCCTACACGGCTCGGGAAATTCTTCAAGCGCAGAGACATGCCGGATTCTATTCGTTTTTGTAGCCGCGATCCATGATCGCGAATTAAGAAAACAAGATCCGAGGTCACGGATCTCGGCTACAACAGAGGCGGCTCCGCCGGAGGTGTCGCCCTATCTGGAACCCAAAAGGTGGGGCGAATTCTCCGAACGAGACGTCCTGATTCCAAACCTTGGAAGAATTCTTTCCAAGGTTTGGAAATTTACTATACTGCCTCCCGTTCCGACGGACATGCTGGATAACAACGAGATTCATTCCACGAGAAAGGAACAACATGACACTCGCGCAAGCAAAAGACATCGCGGCAATCATTGGTGCAATCGTCGGACTCGCTGCACTACTCAAGGGTGTCATCGAATATAGCTGTCAGGGTGCGCAAAAACGCGCGGAACACTTCCTGACAATGCGCAAGCGACTCAAAGAGAACACTCAGTTCAAGGAAATCTGCGCACTTCTTGAAACAAATGATCCCGCTCTCCGTGAAATCCCGTTTAAAGAAAAACGGGACTTTCTGGGTTATTTTGAAGAGGTTGCTATACTCATGAACTCACGGCTCATCAGTAAACACGTTGCACACTATATGTTTGCCTATTATGCTATTCGTTGCTGGGAAAGTGGAAACTTCTGGAATAGCGTTAATCGCAACAGCATCTACTGGATGGTATTTGGTGATTTTGTAGAACGAATGAACAAGCTTGAGAAGAGGTTCCTCTTCAAAAGGCGACATTATCGATTCTGAGTGAGAACAGAACTGACAATCTCCTCGACCAGACGATGACTGTCACACAAACACGATTGCCAGCGAGTGGCACTGGGTAATGTTCAAGACCCCCGCATCACCTTCTCTGCATACGCCTCAATGTCGCATTTGCGCTTGAGGCCGGTGGCGTTCATGTAGCGAGTCTTTCCAAAGATTGAACGCTCTGCCCAAGCGGTGTCGTGTTTGCCGAAGACCCAGGCGACGCCCGCATACGAGTTCGGGTCGCGGCCATCGAGAAAATGTTTGTTGTTGAGGGCGAGCAAGGTTTCAAAGGCTTCTGCGGGTGACCGGCTCCACTCCAAGACCTTTTTGCCCCAGTACATGCGCATAGAATTGTGCATGAAACCGGTGACGCGCATTTCGGTCATGGCCGCATTCCAGTACGGGTCGTGCGTTTGCGACTGTTCGAGCTGTTCGCGAGTGTAAATGAATTCCCTCTTATCCTTGGCGTGATTTTTGAGCGTCAGCTTCGCCCAGTCGGGCAGACAGGAAAAGCGGTCATAGTCGGGCGTGAACCAGACAAAGTTGATCGCCAGTTCGCGGCGGACGATGAGCTGCTCCAAAAAACGGCTGGTCGGATCGACCTTTTGAATTTCGAGTGCGACATACAGTGGTGAAATCTGTCCGAAGTGCAGATACGGGCTGAGCATGGAGACGTCGTCGGTCTGCGGCTGGTTACTGTGCTTTTCGTAAACCGTCAGACTCTCCGCGATAAATTTTTTGAACCGCCGCTTCGCCGCCGCTGTTCCCCCAACAATTTTCCCACCGTTTCCAATGTTTGAAACTTTTGGAATAAAATTTTCCAACCCTTGGAAAAATCCGGTTCCATTCGGCGCGCTGGCTCTGCTGCATCCAGTACAACACAAACCCGCCTTTGCAGACGGGTTTGTCGTTGAGTTGATGGATGCGCGCCGGATGAATCATTTCTTGCCGTAGTGTTTGAACATCATCTGCAGATCTTCGAGCAGGCTCTGAAGATCTTCTTCGTGTTCAACTTCCT
>JBAYVX010000093.1:0-7181 GCA_041674365.1 Kiritimatiellales bacterium
GCTGTTCATGACAGCGTACCAAAACAGATGCTCGGCGATTCCGGCAGGCTTCGGCAGATTCTGATCAATCTGGTTGGTAACGCGCTGAAATTTACCCACGATGGACATATCCAGATCCGCATGCAGGCGGAGCGCATGGAAGAAGGCTGGAACCTCTTGGCGGATGTGAAAGACACCGGCATCGGAATGACGCCGGAGCTGCAAGAGCGCATTTTCGAAAAGTTCACGCAAGGCGACACCTCCTCCAAGCGTGAATACGGCGGCGCCGGTCTCGGACTGGCCATCACCCGGCAGCTGGTTCATCTCATGGGTGGTGAAATTACCGTCTCCAGCGAAGTGAATAAAGGCACTGTTTTTCAATTTAACCTCAAACTCGGCAATGTGGAACCTCATGAAACTATCGCGGTTTCCCCGCCGAAGGATGACGGCGAAGCAACGAAAATTGACGCAGACGTTCTGTTAGTCGAAGACAATCTCGTGAATCAGAAAGTCGCTACAGCCATGATCAAAAAACTGGGCTGTACTGTAACCGTTGCACCCAACGGTGCGCGGGCTCTGGAACAGATTGCCCTGCGCAAATTCGACCTGATCTTCATGGATTGTCAGATGCCCATCATGGACGGGTTCGAAGCCACGCGCGCAATCCGCCAGATGGTTGGTGAAATCCGCGATATTCCGATCGTGGCCATGACCGCGCATGCGCTCAAAGAAGACCGCCAGCGTTGTCTGGATGTTGGAATGGACGATTACCTCTCAAAACCCGTCCATCTTGATTTACTCATCGCTATTTTAAAGAAGTACTGCGGCTAGGCGCTTGATATTCTCAACAGGCTCCGTATATTTCCCAGCTCATTCGGAGAGGTGGCAGAGTGGTTTAATGCGCCGGTCTTGAAAACCGGAGAGCCGCAAGGTTCCGGGGGTTCGAATCCCTCCCTCTCCGCCAAACTGCTGTTCGGCGTTCTTACTAAAAGGGATGAGAACTCTCCGGGGTTCGAGTCGAGCCGGTTGGGTGAGACAGGCTCTGCGAAGCAGGGCAGTGAACAACGTGAACGTCAATCCCTTCCTCTCCGCCACCTTTACCAGTTCCACCGGTAAACGTTGTAAATGACAGAAGTTTGGGGTGGGGGCGGAAGTGGTGGCTGGAGGCGGACTTGAACCGCCGACCCGCGGATTATGATTCCGCTGCTCTGACCAACTGAGCTACCCAGCCAATGGGAAAGGGCACAGAACATAGAAAAAGCCGCTCCGCTTAGCAAGTGCAATGTGGTAAGAATCCTTCCGAATGAACCTGATTCTCATCCAACCCCACGAACCGGACGGCGAAGGCCGCATCTGCCTTTCTGATTACCGCGCAGAACATATCCGCCATGTGCTGAAGGCAGAGCTGGGAAAGACTCTGCGGATTGGCCTGCTCAACGGGCCGAAAGGAACCGGAACGGTCGAAAAAGTCTGCTGCAAAGAGATACTTCTACGCTGCGAATTCGAAGAAAAAATTCCACCTCGGCCCAACGTGGAGCTGCTGCTTGCGCTGCCGCGTCCGAAAGTAATGAAACGCCTCTGGGCGCAGCTCGCCGCGCTTGGCGTCAGACGCATCATCCTCACCAACGCCGAGAAGGTTGAACGCTGTTACTTCGACAGCCATGTTCTCGATCCGGACTTCTACACCGCGCGTCTCATCGAAGGACTCCAGCAGGCGGGTGACACAAATTTGCCCGAAGTGCAGATTGTCCGGCAGCTCAAGCCGTTCCTCGAGGACGAGCTTGATGCAGATTTTCCAAACATTGGACCCGAGCATAGCGAGAGAGGCCCCGACGCATTTGCGGTGGGGCAACGACCGCAGGGAGTGGCAAAAAAACTCCTCGCCGATCCGTCCGGTGAGTTTAATCTTTTCCAAACGTTGGAAAATAAGAAGCCGCAACGCTGTTGCCTCGCTATCGGCCCCGAGGGCGGCTGGACACCTTATGAACTGGAACTGTTTACCGCACACGGGTTTCAGGTGTTCAACGCCGGGTCGCGTATTTTGCGAACGGATACGGCCTGTATTGCATTACTTTCGTTACTTACGTTACTATCCGGTGCAAATGAAAAATAAAATAAATCAGCAACTCGCAACCGGCTTTGGCTTTGGCCTGAGTAGGTTTATGCCCGGCACCGTTGGAACGCTCTGGGGTATTCCTCTCGCATGGGCTGTCGCACAAATCCCGTCAGTTGAACTTCAGATTGTGACTTGTCTGATTCTAACGATGATTGCCATTCCAATTTGCGGGATGGCGGAGAAGCTCCTCGGCAAAGGTAAAGACCCCGGGTGTATCGTGGCCGACGAATATCTCACGCTGCCGATTGTTTATCTCGGTCTGCCGTTCACGCCATGGATTATCCTGAGCGGGTTCGTGTTGCACCGGATTTTCGACATCACCAAGCCGCCGCCGATCCGGCAGGTGCAGAACTTAAAGGGCGGTATTGGAATTGTCATTGACGACTTTCTCGCCGCGCTCCTCGCGCTGGCGTTCAATCACCTTCTGTTCCGGCTGGTGACGCCTCTGCTTGTATAAACCGGATCATCGTCTTTCCGATGTCCGTATTGTCGTGAACGCCGCTGAATACAGCGCTACCCGGGCCATAGGCAAACAGTGGAACCATCGTGGCAGTGTGGTTTCCGTGAGCGAAGCCGGTTTGATCCACGGTTTTATTTTCGACTGAACCACCCAGCACGGCGAAGCCGCCGGTTTCATGATCAGCAGTGATAATCACCAGTGTTTCTCCGTTCTTCGCTGCAAAGTCGAGACCGGCGCCGACGGCATTGTCAAAATCAACCACCTCAGCAACCACATTGGTTCCGTTGTTCTTATGTCCGGCCCAGTCAATCTGGGAACCTTCCACCAGCAGGAAAAAGCCGTTTGGATTCTGCGAAAGAATATCAATTGCCTTTTGCGTTTGCCTTTCCAAGGAGACTTCGCGTTTGGCGGCATAGGGCGGATGTACCGGATAAAGCAGCGCCGCCGCTTTGGCCGGCGCACCGAGTGCGCGGAATTCTTCTGCGGTGAAAACGACCGGCATTTTTTTCTTCAGTTCCGGCAGGCAGGGATTGTTTGTCGGATCAAAGTAATTCAGCCCGCCGCCGAAAAGCACATCAACATCACTGGCGGCGATCTGTTCGGCAATCTCAACATCCAGTTTACGGCTGGGTATATGTACAACAAAACCGGCTGGTGTGGCGTGGGTCAGCGAGCAGGCAACCGCAACACCGGTAGACTTTCCTTTGTCCTCCGCAAATTCCACGATGTTTTTCAGCGGCGCACCATCCGGCGAAATCCCCAGCATTCCGTTGCGGGTCTTTACGCCTGTCGCCAACGCGGTGGCCGCCGCCGCCGAGTCGGTTACCAATGAACTCGCCGACCACGTCGTAACAAAGCCCGTCACCGGACAACGCTCCATTTCCAGCGTCCCTTTGGCGATTTTTCCGGCTGTTACCTGCGAAAGGCCCATGCCGTCGCCGATGAAAAGAATAATATTTTTCGGAACCGCGTCTCCGGCAAAAGCAGACGCGGCGGCAAACAGCCAGAGAACCAAAAGGATCTTTTTCATAAGATCGGCATTCTACAGGGAGCATCGTTCGGCGGCCAAGTTCGAAAGCGGTTATTCGCGGTAAGCGAAGCTGACCTGCGCGCCGGCCAGCCGCATCCATTTTTTCAGATCGCGACGCAGTTCGAACCGCCGGAAGAAAAAGAGAGAAATCACTTCCCACGCAAATACCCAGGATCCGATGGTCAGTCCGTCGCGCACAACCGCGGTTAACAAGCGATTGTCCTGTATCCGGCTGACATAAGCTGTGGCAGTCAGCAGAACGACCGCAACAATCAGATTGATCAGCGACAGACTGTGCAGGTGATGGAGTTTTCCGCGTTCAGCGTCCACTGCCGCGGCCAGCCAGTTGGTCAGCCCTTCGCGCGCGCTGCACTCTTTGGCATCGCTGAAAATCTGTGCCGGAGCCTTGAACAAAAATGCCACGTCTTTGTGTAACGGAATATCTTCCGAACTGTCTTCCAGATACTGAAGCAGGGCCGGATTCAGATCGCGGCGCTTATACGGTGCCGGATCCCATTCGTTGAAAATCTCCTCGTAGCGGTCGAGCGCTACCTCAATCAGAAACGCCCCCGTATCCGGATTCTGCTGATAAATTTTTTTCAGGCTCACATCACGTTTCATAACCCGCCGAACCTTTCTTCGCCGGTAAGCCTACCATTTCCTTAGCGTTCTTTGCGACCATCTGTTAGAAATATCCCCCATGAGCACCCTCGACACCATCGCCGCAATCGCCACCCCGCCCGGGCAGGGCGGCGTTGGCATCGTCCGCGTCAGCGGTTCCAGGGTTTGGAAAATCGCCGATCAGATTTTCCAGGGTTTGGAACTTCCGTCGCAAGCCAAAGGCGGAACCTTCCTGCACGGCAAAGTCATCGCCGCCGACGGATCGGAAATCGACGAAGCGCTCTGCCTCATCTTCCGCGCGCCGAAAAGCTATACCGGCGAAGACACCGTCGAGATCCAGGGACACGGCGGGCCGGTCGTCCTCAAGAAAATCCTGCGCCGCTGTCTCGATGCCGGTGCCCGTATGGCCGAGCCCGGCGAATTCACCAAACGCGCCTTCCTTAACGGAAAGATGGATCTGGTTCAGGCCGAAGCCGTCGCCGACCTCATCCATGCGCAGAGCGACCGCGCCGCCAAAGCCGCCCTCGAACAACTCGAAGGCGGACTCAGTAAACAGTTCAATACACTTTATGACGGACTCATAGAAACCGCCGCCGACATTGAAACCACGCTCGACTTCGTCGAAGACGAACTTCCCGAAGACGTTTTTCCAAACCTTGGAAAAAAACTCGACCAAAGTTTCCAAACCTTGGAAAGCCTGCTCTCCACCTGGGACGAAGGCCGCCTGCTGCGCGAAGGCGCGCGCGTCGTCATCATGGGTCGTCCCAACGCCGGTAAATCCACGCTCTTTAACGCGCTGCTCGGAACCGACCGCGCCATTGTCACCGCAATTGCCGGAACCACCCGCGACGTCATTGAAGAAACACTTGTTCTCGATGGCGTACCGTTGCGGATTCTCGACACCGCCGGACTGCGCGAAACCGAATGCCTCATCGAGCAGGAAGGCATCCGCCGCGCCCGCGTCCACTCCGCCGCCGCCGACATCGCCGTTTATCTCATCGACTCCTCCCAGCCGGTTTCCGCAGAGGATGAAGAGCATCTCGCTAGGTTGAATCCGGCGAGAACGGTTGTCGTTTTGAATAAGACCGACAGAAAACATTCAGGCTTCAAGTTTCAGGTTTCAGGTTTCCAATGTTTGGAAACTTCGTTGATTATGGGGGGCGGAGTTGCGGATTTAAAAGCTGTCATCGCCGACAAGCTGGAGTCTGGCGTTAATTTGAACGCGCCGGCGCATGCGGTCATTTCCGAGCGGCACCACAATCTGCTCGAGCTCGCGCGGACTGAACTGATTCATGCGCGGGAACGGATTGCTGAAGAAGGCGAGTCGGGCGCAGCTTCGGCGGCCGAGCATCTACGCGCCGCACTCGAGCCACTTGGACAGGTCACCGGGCGCATTTATCATAACGAACTGCTCGACAATATTTTCTCCCGCTTCTGCATCGGGAAATAAAAAGTTTCTATGAAAACCATTCTGATTACAGGCGGGGCGCAAGGCAACGTCCGTGGCTGTGTGAAGCCTTTTCTTTCCAAAGGTTGGAACGCGTGACGGCGGCAAGACGAAGAAGATGATTTACGTGGAATAATCGTTGAGCATTTCGGATATTCTCGGAAGTGTGTCGCCAAAGTTTTTCAGAGCAGATCGCAAATACCCGTTTTTACACTTTTTACAGCAAAACCGTTTAAATCTGTAACCTGCTTTACCTTAAGTTTTTATGAAAATATTCAGTTGAGCCATGTGATATGGTAAATACAATAGTAAATATATTGCAATATATTAACCAAAAACATCTTATGTAAATATCAGTTCTATACCTTTAAAGGTATAGGATATTTCTGCATCGTAAATGGATGAAATGAGACTTTCTGTCTTGCCCGCAGATTCAATCTTAATAGTGACTCTTTTCCGAGAGGACCCATCACAATATTGCTCGGCGGAGCGACTTCCTCAGGCTTAAGTGGGGTAAGCTTCAGTTCGCTGTTTTCCAATAGGCAAGAAACTCGATGTTGCCTTTGGGACCCTTGAGGGGCGAAATCTTCAGACCGAGCCATTCGAGGCCGAGTTCTTCGGTTCCGAATTTCCGAACCTTGGAAATCACCGCTTCATGAATCACCGGATCGGTGATGACGCCGCGCCCCTTATCGACATCTTCTTTGCCCGCCTCAAACTGCGGTTTAATCAGCGAGACAATTTCTCCGCCCGGCTTCAGCAGTCCTTTAACGGCGGGCAGAATGTTGGTCAGCGAAATAAACGACGTGTCGATGCTGGCGAAGTCGGCCAACTCAGGCAAATCCTTTGGCGTCAGGTAGCGGGCGTTCACGCCTTCCATCACGACCACGCGGTTGTCTTCACGCAGTTTCCAGTGCAACTGACCTTTGCCGACGTCGACGGCGTAAACTTTGACCGCGCCGTGCTGAAGCATGCAGTCGGTGAAACCGCCGGTCGAAGAGCCGACATCGAGACAGACCTTGCCGGCCAGATCAATGGGGAAGGCCTCCATCGCGCCCTCCAGCTTTTCGCCGCCGCGGCTGACAAAACGTTCGGCTTCCTTCAGAACGATTTTATGATCCGGAGCCAGATTGTGGCCGGGCTTGGGCGCGGGGTGACCGTCGACCAGCACCTGTCCGGCCAGAATCATCCGGCGGGCCTTCTCGCGACTTTCGGCCAGTCCTTTTTCTACGAGCAATTGATCGAGTCTGATTTTTTTCACGTGCGTGAGTGTAAATCGTCAATCGGCAATCTACAATCGGTAATCATGTCGGGCCTGTACATCCATATTCCGTTTTGCGCGCGCAAGTGCTCCTACTGCGCCTTCTATTCCATTTCCAAACCTTGGAAAAACATCGATCGTTTTTTCCAAACCCTGGAAAAAGAGCTGAGCGGGCTGCCGCCGGACTTTGCGCCGGAGACGATTTTTATCGGCGGCGGCACGCCGACTGCGCCGGATTTCCAAACATTGGAAAAATTTCTTCCAAAC
>JBAYVX010000094.1:0-7175 GCA_041674365.1 Kiritimatiellales bacterium
CCGCGCGGCAAAACCGAAGCCGAAGATCTGGCGCTTGAAAAAGACCTGCTGGCCGACCCGAAAGAAATCGCCGAACATGTCATGCTCGTCGACCTCGGACGTAACGACGTTGGCCGAGTCTGCGAATTCAACAGCGTTCGCGTTCCTGAGCAGATGATCATTGAACGCTACAGTCACGTCATGCACATCGTCTCTGATGTCACCGGCATGCTGTCGCCCAAGTACGATGCCTACGATGTTATGAAAGCCACTTTTCCGGCTGGCACCGTCAGCGGCGCGCCGAAAATCCGCGCCATGGAAATCATCGCCGAACTCGAAAAAACCAAACGCGGCCCGTACGCCGGAGCCATCGGCTATTTCAGCTTCGACGGAAACCTCGACTCCTGCATCACCATCCGTACCGTCGTGCTCGATAAAAACAAAGCCTACGTCCAGGCGGGCGGCGGTATCGTCGCCGACTCCGTGCCGGAAACCGAATATCAGGAAACCCGCAACAAAGCCGGCGCCGTCATGAAAGCGCTCGCACTCGCGAAGCATTATCATGCTGCGAGAGGAAATTCGAAATCCTAAACCCGAAATTCGAAACAAATTCAAATTACAAAAATTAAAAAGGACCGCATGAAAAAGTTTGGAGCATTTAAAATTCGGGAATTCGGATTTGTTTCGTGCTTCGATATTCGTCATTCGGATTTTCTGTCATGATTCTAGTAATAGATAACTACGACTCGTTCACCTACAACCTCGTGCAGTATCTCGGCGAGCTGGGCGCGGAAATGAAAATTTTCCGCAACGATAAAATCACCGTTGCCGAAGCTGTCGCGCTTAAACCGGAAAAGGTCATGGTCAGCCCCGGCCCGTGTTCGCCGCGCGAAGCGGGCGTTTCGTGCGATATCATCCGCGAATTCGGCTCACGTGTTCCACTACTCGGTGTCTGCCTCGGTCATCAGGCCATCGGCGATGTCTTCGGCGGAAAGGTCGTCCGCGCCGCGCGCCTTATGCACGGAAAAACCTCGCCGATCCTGCATCACGGCGAAAGCGTCTTCAAGGGACTGCCCAGCCCGTTCAACGCCACGCGTTACCATTCACTGATTGTCGAACGCGAAAGTCTGCCGTCCTGTCTGAAAATCACGGCTGAAACCGCCGAAGGCGAAATCATGGGACTTCAGCACACGGACTATCCGGTACACGGCGTCCAGTTCCATCCCGAATCGATCCTCACCGAACACGGCAAGCAGCTTCTCCAGAACTTCCTCGATCTGTAGAAAGTTCGGAGTCCCGCCTTTAGGCGGTCTGAATGGTTCCGGCTGAAGCCGGTACTCCGAACACTTCGACATTCCATTTTTCCGGCATTCCAGTATCTTTCTTTTATGTTTTTCGATACGCATGTTCATTTTGACGACTTCGTAAAAGACGGCACACTGGAAGAAATTCTGGCGCGTGCAGAAAGTTCCAATGTTTGGAAAATGATCGCTGTCGGCGGATCGCCGGAAGCCAACGAAACGGCGCAGTCCGTGGCTGAAGCATTTCCCGGACGGATTTATGCCGCCGCCGGTTACGACCGCCATCTCGCCGGACCGATTCTTGACATCACCGCGCTGCGCGAGTTGGCCGCTAAAGACACCACCGTCGCCATCGGTGAAACCGGGCTCGATTATTTCTACGAACCCGAAAAAGACAAAGAGCAGCAACGGCTGTTTTTCCAATGTTTGGAAACTGCGCTGGCGGTCAGCAAACCGGTGATTGTTCATACGCGTGATGCGGACGACGATACGCTTTCGATCCTGACCGATTTTTCCAAACATTGGAAGGGTAACCCCGCGTGCCTCGGCGTTCTTCACTGTTTTACGCGTGATCAAAAGATGGCGCGTGCGCTGCTCGATCTGGGTTTCTATATCAGCTTCAGCGGCATCGTTACGTTTGCCAATGCCGACCCGCTGCGCGAGGTGGCGAAGTTTATTCCGGACGACCGTCTGCTGATCGAAACCGATTCGCCGTATCTCGCGCCGGTGCCGCACCGGGGAAAACGCTGCGAGCCGGCCTTTGTGGCAGATACCGCCAAACGGCTTGCGGAACTGCGCGGCGTTGCAGTAGAGTCGCTGGCACAAACGACAATGAACAACGCAATGCACCTGTTCGGACTGAAGGAGAAAACGCTATGAAGAAAATTCTGTTCACCCTCATTACTCTGACTGCCGCTGTATATGCGCAGGATTTTGTTAAAGTAACCGGCGACCGCGTCAGCCTGCGCGCTGCGCCGGACACCAACGCCGTTCTGCTGGATCGTGCGATGCTTGGTGATGAACTCACTCTCAAAGACAACAGCAATCCTGACTGGGTCGGCGTACTTCCGCCCGCCTCCATTGATCTCTGGGTGAACAGCGAATTTGTCAGCAACAATGTTGTTTTGCCTAAACTGCTCAACATCCGCTCCGGCCCGAGCCTGAGCCACCATACGGTTGGCATGGCAAACCAGGGTGATGTTTTGACGGTACGCGGCGAGGCGGGCGGCTGGACGAAAATTGCGCCGACTTCCAACTCCGTTGTCTGGATCAGCCGCTCGTATGTTGAAGCCCCCAAGCCGGTCGTGGTCGTGGAACCCAAGCCCGCCGAAGCGGCGGTGTTGGTTCAGGAAACTCAGACGGTCGTGCAGGTCGTCGCAGAGCCCACCGTTCAGGATGTCATGACAGCGGCCTCGGTGACGGCAGAGAAAAAACTGACGGCTGATCCGGCGAAAGAGCAGGGCGTTGAAGGAACCTATTCCGGTATTTTGCAACCGGCAGAAGGGCTGCTTTACAAACTGGTGGATAACACGTTCACCGACGTCATCGTCTGCTACGTGCGCGGAAACGCAGAGCAGATGAAAACCTTCAGCGACATGAAGCTGGAAATCACCGGTAAAGCCTACTGGGCCGAAAGCAAAGATATGCCGGTCGTTGTTCCGTCAAAAATCAAGCTTCCGGCGGTGAAGTAGGGGCGGGATACGGTTTTGAAAAATGATCTGATCCTTTTGTAGCCGAGGTCCGCGACCTCGGTTTTTACAAATAATGAATATACCCCTTGTAGGGCCACTGGTCGGCATCAACAACAAGTTCTGCACGTACCGGATTCTGCCGGACATAGTTCCATTTTTCAGAATACGATTCATCCGACCGAAGCAGATGATCAAAAAATTCTTTTTGCCAGAGAGGTGTGCTGATTCCTAAAAGCGCAACCAACTCCTTTGAACTCCATTGTTTCCACGCACCCATCATTCGCGAAAGTGTGGTGGTACTTGCTGCATCCGTGCAGAAAAAATGGACATGATCCGGCATGATGATATACGACCCGATTGCCCACCCGTACAGATCAAGAGATTTTCTCCAGTGTTTTTGCAGAATCTGGTGTGCATCCGGGTTATCAAGAATTCTTCGGCGTTTGTGAACACAGGCGGTAATAAAATAACGCGGATGATTTTCCCAAACTGCGCCTAGACGTTTCAGATGTTTATGTGTATCCATTGATACATCCGCGATCACTACATATGTTCAGATGAATTACTCTCCCAATTCCTCTTTGCACAGCTCATAAAAGTTGCATTGCTTGCAGGAGTTGATATCTGCGGCCAGCTCCCATTCTTCCTTCGGGAGGGGCTCGTTGCACTTGCGGTCGAAATCAACGAGGTATTCAGTCATTTCTGCGACCGACTCTTCGACCGTTTTTTCCAGAGTTTGGAAATCTTCGGCGGTCAGCTGAAACGGCGCGACCTGTCCTTCGTTGAGATATTCGACGTAAAGAAACGTGTCTTCCGGTTTGGCGCGGAATTTTTCGCGCGCCCAGAGCGCATAGAGGCCTAGCTGCTCGCGGTGCGATTCTTTGATCTTGCCCGCTTTCCAGTCGTGAATATGAAACTGTCCGCCGATGCGGTACGCGTAGTCGGGGATCACATACATCTTGATTCCGTTCCAGGTGATGTTTTCCGGATCGCCGCCCATGTCCGGCGTCTTCACCGGCAGCTCCTGCTCGCGCGTGATGTTTCCAATCCTTGGAAGAACCTTTTCGATAAAGTTGACGATGCAGTTTTTAATCTGCCCGCTTATTTGCTCGGCGACGGCTTTTTCGTCGCCCATCGTGCCGTAATAATGCTCACGCAGGCAGCAGAACTGTTTCGGATTGTTCTTCCATTCGCCGCGTCTGGATTCCGTCCATTTCTGCCGCAGGAAAGGGCGGGCGACGGTTTCGAAAGCGGTTTCCGCATCGATCGGATTTCCGGCCTGATGCTGACGCAAAACCCGCATGATCGTATTTTCTGTCGCGACGCCCATCAGCCCCCAGCGGTTATCCATCTTGTTCAGCTGATAGGCCTTTTGGGTCTCCGGTGCGGCGTTCTTCTCCCAGCCGCCCCACATGCCGTACTTGCTCCAGTAACGCCGTCTGCGGCATTCGTCAAAATCGGCCGCCGCGCTGAACGACCACGAAAAGGTGTTTTCCAGTTTTGCCATAATCCACACACTCTAGCGTGGATGGGGCTGCTTTTCCAATGTTTGGAAAGAAAAGTTCCAATCATTGGAAGAAATCTGCGGGGTTGCGTTTTGCGCGGGTTATGAGATCATTTCTGTTGCCTCAAAAAACGGGGGTGACTGGTTTCGACGTTTAAGTTGAAGCTTCAGTGGCGTGTCGAGGGTGTCGGTTGGCCTCGTAAAAAAGCCGGCAAAAACAATAAGTGCCAACGAACAGTACGCACTCGCAGCCTAAATAAAGGCTCGACGTCTTCCCTCTGACACCTGCTGAGAGGATGAAGACGACGACAGCAGGATAGTTCCGACGCCGGGCAGCCGGGCGAAGGAGCGAAACCCAACAGGTTGCTGGCGTTCGTGATAGCCCTGTCTGCTGACAGTCACGAAGGCGAGACCTTAAAGGCAGACTACACACGTAGAAGCTGTTGTGACGCTTGGGCGGACGGGGGTTCGATTCCCCCCACCTCCACCATTCGAGCCCGCTCATGACGGGTCATTTTTGCCTTTCCGGCTGTGATGGGGGCTTGCCGGGAACTCCTTTGCTTCATCTAATAACGAGTATGAGATGAAATTCCTTTAATTCATACGTAGTTATTTGATTGGACGTCTGTTAAACTCAATGAGATAAAGTTGGGTTCGTTTTTATTTGTACGATGCGACAGCGGATTCATAGATGCGTTCGCATGGATCGTATGAAGATTTTTAATTCATAAGGATTCTGGAATGAAAAAGAAACATGGTTCTGCTGAGAGTAAAGATCGTGCAAGTGTTGGTAGCAAAGCGGCGTTTAGCGGAGGCGCATTTTCCGACAGTATTATGCAGGGTGCTTTGCCTTCATTGGCTAATCCGGTTTTCAATATGCTTTTGCATGTGAACCCGGCTCTGATCAGTACGGCTTTGGCGATAGCCCGTCTTTGGGACGCAATTACGGATCCTCTGATGGGGTCAATCAGTGATAATACCCGGACCCGGTGGGGACGCCGACGCCCCTATATTGCTTTAGGGGGAATTTTATCGGGAATCTGTTTTTCTGTTTTCTGGTTCTTTTTCCACGGGATGAGTCCGTTAGCTGGCTTTTTCTATTTTTTGATCGGTTCGATCATTTTTTATACCTGCTACACGATATTCTCTGTTCCATATACCGCCATGGGATTCGAAATGAGTTCGGACTATCATGAGCGGACAAGGATACAGGCTCTTCGTGTATTTTTCGGAAGTCTGGGCGGAATTCTGGTTGGATGGATATTTCGGATCGCTCAGTGTAATATTTTTAAAGATACAGTAGAGGGGTTGCGCTATACTGGGTGCGTTGTCGGAGTGATTATCCTGGTTCTCGCTCTGCTGCCAGCGCTTTTTGTCCGTGAAAAGAGCGTGAAACGGATTCAGGTGAAGAACAAAATTCCATTAGGCCGCAGTATACGGGAAAGTTTCAGAAACAGTGCCTTCCGGACTCTTCTTGCAGCATTGATCATGACCGTTTTAGGTGCCGTTCTGGTCGGAAGCCTGGGGTTTTATATCAACGTCTATTATGTACATGCCGGAGACCTGAAATCGGCTTCGACGATGCAGGGATTTTCTTCAATGGTATTTCAGTTCAGTAACCTTGCATCCATCCCCATACTGACGGCGGTCTCATCGCGGATTGGCAAACGAAAGACGTTGATGGGGTGTCTGGTTATTGGGATCATCGGTGCGTTGTCGAAATGGGTCTGTTACACGCCTGATATTCCATGGCTGGTGATTATACCGTCCATTCTTCTGGCGCCTTGCTATTCTGCCGCATGGACTCTGACGGCCTCCATGGTTGCAGACGTCTGTGATGAAGATGACCTGAAGACCGGTGAGCGGCGTGAGGGAATGTTCGGCGCTATTTACTGGTGGGTATTTAAGGTGGGTGTGACCGTTTCTCTGTGCGCATCAGGATTTATCCTGACCTTGTCCGGATTCGATGTTCTTCGGGGGGGGGCGCAGTCGGCAACGACATTCATGGTATGGCGCCTCCTGTTTTCTTTGTTCCCTTTCCTTGTCTTTTCCGTCGCTTTTTTCCTTATTGCGCGGTTTCCGCTTACGGAAGAACGGGTTCATGAAATCCGGAAGATACTGGAAGGCCGGAACCGGAGCCATGAAGGTGCTTCCGGGGAGATGGAAGAAGCTCTGTCGTAAAACGATCAACCGGTTTCGAACAGAGGTTGTCGCCATGTCGATGGCTTCTGCCGTATCGTATCTGTCCTGATGCGCGCTAATCACGTGCCCGAACCAGAATCATTTGAGCGCTTTTGTCTCTAGATTTAGCAGACTGTGTCTGCCAGCCTAGCAACAAATCGCTCAACTCGCGATATCTGTCAGGCTCACAGAACCGGCGTCATGAGAGCGGCGAGGTTTTCGAGCAGGTGGCAGCGTTGCGGGCGGTTGCACCAGTCGGCGAGGAGAACTTCATCGCTGTTATCGATGTCTTCATGGATGATGCATTTCATGGCGTCGGTGAATTCCGTGCTGTAAACGGCAAGGCAGGTTTCGTAGTTCAGGTGCAGGCTGCGCACGTCGATGTTGGCCGTTCCAACGAGGGAAAATTCTCCATCAATGACCAGTGCCTTGGCGTGCATGAAGGGTGGACGGCGTTCGTGAATGCGCACCCCGGCGATTAGCAGATCCTCATAGAGCGCCCGGCTGGCGTAGCCCGCA
>JBAYVX010000095.1:0-7160 GCA_041674365.1 Kiritimatiellales bacterium
AGGACGTTAACGATGGAAAACTTTACACCTAGAGCGCAACGCGTACTACATCTGGCTCGCAAAGAAGCCGAGCAGTTCAACCACAATTATGTTGGCACAGAGCATATTCTTCTCGGACTCGTGGCGCTTGGCAGCGGCGTAGCCGTCAGTGCGCTTCAATCACTTGGCGTGGATCTGCAATCCCTGCGCCTTGAAGTTGAAAAAGCTGTCGGTACGGGTTCTGATACAAAAATGACCGGCAATATTCCGTTTACTCCGCGCGCTAAAAAAGTATTGGCACTGGCAAGCAGCGAAGCGCGTTCATTGAATCACAGCTATGTTGGCACAGAGCACATCCTGCTCGGTCTGCTCCGTGAAGGCGAAGGTATCGCCGCCCGTGTGCTTGAAAATATGGGTGTGGATCTCGAGGAAGCACGTGAAGAAATCATGGCCATGCTCGACCCCAATTACGACGGCTCAATGGAGGCCGGCGAAGATGAAGGCCCGACCTACGGAACCCAACCGAAAACCGTCGAAGGGCAGGCCGTCAAAACACCTGCACTCAATGCCTTTGGGCGTGACCTGACCGAGATGGCGAAAAAAGGTGAACTTGACCCCGTCATAGGCCGAAAAAACGAAATTGAACGCGTTATTCAGATTCTCTGTCGCCGCACCAAAAACAACCCGGTGCTGCTTGGCGAAGCCGGTGTCGGCAAGACCGCCATCGCTGAAGGGCTTGCGCAATCCATTGCTGATGGCACAGTTCCCCAGATTCTGGCTGACAAGAAAGTGATCACGCTCGACCTCGCACTGATGGTTGCGGGCACTAAATACCGCGGACAGTTTGAAGAGCGCATCAAAGCGGTCATGGACGAAATCCGTAAAACCAAAAATGTTCTGCTGTTTCTCGATGAAATGCACACTATCGTCGGCGCCGGTTCCGCCGAGGGGACCATGGATGCGGCCAACATCATCAAGCCCGCGCTATCGCGCGGCGAGATGCAGTGTATCGGAGCAACAACACTCAACGAATACCGTAAGTCGATTGAGAAAGATGCTGCGCTCGAACGCCGTTTCCAGACCGTCATGGTTAACGAGCCGACCATTGAAGAAACCATACAGATTCTCAAGGGTCTGCGCCCGAAGTATGAAGAGCATCATCACACCAAAATCAGCGATGCCGCGCTCGAGGCCGCCGCCAAACTTTCAGCGCGCTATCTGCCGGATCGTTTTCTGCCGGACAAGGCCATCGACCTGATCGACGAAGCGGGCGCGCGCAGCCATATCGCCAACATGGTCAAGCCGCCGGAATTTCAGGAAATCCGGCAGCGTTTGATGGAGGCTCAACACAAAAAAGATGTTGCCATCCGCGAGCAGAAATTCGAAGAGGCCGCCGCGATGCGCGACGCCGAGCGCAAAGCCAAAGAAGAGTTCGACGCCGCTATGAAAACGTGGGAGTCGGAGCAGAAAGAAAATCTCTCAACGGTTGACGAAGAGGAAATCCGTGTCGTTGTTTCCAAATGGACCGGTGTGCCTGTCGACAAAATGGGCGAACAGGCGCTCGCCAAGCTTCTTCAAATGGAAGCGCAGATTGAAAAGAGCGTTATTGGTCAGAACGAAGCCGTTTCCGCGATTTCGCGTGCGTTGCGCCGCTCACGCGCCGAACTCAAAGATCCGCGCCGCCCGATCGGTTCATTCGCTTTCCTCGGCCCGACCGGTGTCGGAAAAACCATGCTTGCCAAAGAGCTGGCGCGCTTCATGTTCGACGATCCCGACGCGCTGATTCAAATCGACATGTCCGAATACATGGAAAAATTTTCGTCGTCGCGTCTGGTCGGCTCACCGCCCGGCTATGTCGGACATGAAGAGGGCGGACAGCTGACTGAACGTGTTCGCCGCCGTCCGTATTCCGTCGTTCTTTTTGACGAAGTCGAAAAAGCACATCCGGATGTCATGCACATGTTACTTCAGATTCTCGAAGAAGGGCGTTTGACCGATAGCCTGGGGCGTAGTGTGGATTTCCGCAACACAGTCATCATCATGACCTCCAATGTCGGTGCCAGCCACATTTCCAAAGGCGGACTGGGCTTTGCACCGGATCGTGAGGAAAACGATTATGAAAAACTGAAAACTGTCATGATGGCGGCCTGTAAAGAAACCTTTAAGCCCGAGCTGGTCAACCGTCTCGACGACATCATCGTTTTCCGGCAGCTCAACGAAAAAGATATCGAAGTCATCCTCGGCCTCGAAATAGCCCGCGTTCAGGAACGTGTTACTGCGCGCAAGATCACGATCGAACTGTCGGAAGAGGCCAAACAGTTCCTCATCAAAAAGGGCTTCGACAAAGCCTACGGCGCGCGGCAGTTGCGCCGCTCGGTTGAGCGTAATCTGGAAGATCCGCTGGCCGAAGCGATTCTGCGCGGCGAAGTGACTAATGAGAAGCCGGTCGCGGTCGGCGTTGAGGGCGAAAAACTGACGTTTATCCAGGCGTAACGCCGATTTCCAAACATTGGAAAAAGTGATCAGGCGCGCGGGGTGCAGCGGTTCAGAGCGGCCTGCAGTTCTTCGCGGTGAACAGGTTTGGCGAGGTAATCATTCATTCCAGCTTCGATGAATTTTTCACGGTCGCCTTTCATGGCGTGCGCAGTGAGCGCGATGATCGGTACGGTTTTGTCGTATTGCCGAATGGCGGCTGTGGCTTGCAGGCCGTCCATGACGGGCATTTGAATGTCCATCAGGATAATGTCGTAAGCGGGGCGTTTTTCCGGCGGTTCGGTCAAGCATAGTTTTTCGAGCGCCGCTTTGCCGTTTTCAGCGATATCGATCAGGCAGTTTTCTTTTTCAAGCATTTTCAGAACAACTTTCCGGTTGAGCTGGTTGTCTTCAACCAACAGAACGCGCAGAGCCCGGGTGAGCGCATAATTAGTCTGGACGTCCTGTCCTGCCTCGACCGGCACTGCTTGAGAAGAGGATAACATGCCTAACGGAACGGTGATCCAGAATGAAAATATGGCACCGTTATCCGGTTCGCTGAAGACATTGAGAACTCCACCCATTTTTTCGATAATCCGGCGCGAGATGGCAAGACCGAGGCCTGTACCGCCGTATTTGCGGGTGTGTGATCCGTCGGCTTGTGTGAACTCGTGGAAGATAATTTTCTGAGCTTCTTTAGAAATCCCGATGCCGGTGTCCTGAACATGGAAATTAAGGGTACAGTCTGTTTCTGTTTTATGCGTACAAAGCACGGATACTTTCACGTGTCCTTTGTGTGTAAATTTAATGGCATTGGCGATTAAGTTGATTAGAACCTGCCGCAGGCAGCCTTCGTCGGTGAGGACAATGTCGGGGATGCTGTTTTCACCTTCAATATACAGATCGATCCCTTTGGCTTTTACTGCCGGTGTGAAAAATTTATTCAACTCGCGGAGCATGGCGGGAACACAAACGATTTCTTTTTTCAGTTTGAATTTCCCGATTTCAATACGCGACAGATCGAGAATATCGTTAATAATCGACATTAGATTTTTTGCCGAGGCCAAAATGGTCTGGATGTAATCCGTTTGCTCCGCCGTTAGTTCGGTGTCCTCCATGAGCTGTGTCATTCCTATGATACCGTTCATGGGAGTTCGAATTTCATGCGACATGTTGGCAAGAAATTCACTTTTACTCCGATTGGCGTTTTCGGCGGCTTCTTTGGCGAGTTTAAGTTCGGCATGCAGGTTTTTATCTTCGATCTGCCGTTCTTCGAGCCGCTGAATCATGTTGTTGATTCCGCGTTCCAGCAGGCCGAGCTCATCGACGGAATTGATTTTATCAATTCGCGCGCTGTAATTTCCGGACGCGACGGTTCGCAGGCATTGACTGGCAGATTTAATGCGCGGCATGGTCAGCCGCCGGACAGAAAAAGCGCCTGCAAAAGTGGTCAACAGGACACAAAAAAGACCACCTAGAATGAAGATGCCGGCAACTTCCTGCTTTTCCAAGGCGGCGCGGCTCATATCGATTTTCAGATAAAGAATTCCCAGATATTTCCCGTCGGCGAACAACGGGGTGGAAAGATGCAGGTGCATTGCGCGGTTTTCATCCCGGCAGATCTTTAAGGTTTCTGCCGTTATAGTTTGATTGGTACCGGGAGTTTCCGAACAGTCGTTGTATGTACCTTCCCGTTCGGGTTCGGTACAGTAATAAACCTGTCCGTCACGGCGGCTTACGGTTGCACAGACAACTTTTTCGCCAACAAGGTCAGACAGCACACGGCGGTCACGGGCTGTATGGTAGGGAAGAGCCGTTTGATTCATAAGCCTTCCGGGAATCCGCGCTTGTGCAACTAGTTTTTCTTCAATCTGTTGAGAGAAGAGTCGCGTGCAGTAAATACCAAGGCCGGTGAAGCTCAGGGAGGTGGTTAGAAAAATGGCCAGTCCCAGTTTGAAAGCCAGGGATGTTGCAGTTTTCTTCATTACTCGACTTCCTTAATTCCGTGGTACGCTTCTTCTGCGGTTAGTTTTCCGGTGAGGAGCGGGGAGAGGGCGTTGAATACAGACCAAACCGGACATTCGCTTTTTTTCAGCGAAAAAATATCCGGTCTTATTATCCGGTTTAAAGCCAGTTTGCGCTGGTATTCGGCAAAAATATCCTGGCCATATTCCGGATCATAAAGATTGCCTGCTACTCCGGTTGGATTTTTGGTGTATCGGACCCATTTCTCGGCAATTTCAGGTCGGCTCCAAAACTGCATCAGCCGGATGGCTGCGTCGCGGTTCGGACTGGCTTTCATGACGGCCCATACTGGCATGTATCCGCCGACACAAAAAACCTGCCGTTCATAGCCTGGAACCTGCGCCAGCCGAAGCTTTGTAAGAAGATCCGGGTAATCCCGTTGCAGAAGATTATACCGCCATGTCGGATCAATCATGAACAGCGCTTTATCTTCCGCAAGCAGTTCCGCCGCATCCTGCCACGTATTTGTTTCGCTGCTGTACACAAGCGGACTCAGACGGCTCAGGCTTTCAAAGGTGTTCAGAACCTGCCGAAGTTTCGTTGCATCATCGGCTTGCTGCGAGGAAAGATAAAGGTTGTAGGCCATCCGGCAGAACGATCCCGACCATTGAAAATCAACAAATGTGCTGACCGGAGTGTCAGCGGTCCGGTTGTATTCGTTTACCCGCCGCGCATAGCTCAATAGGTTGTCTGCCGTCATTTCCTCTTCGCAGATGGTTAGACCCAGTTTTTCTGCAACAGCGGTATTGTACCAGAGTGCATAGAAAAAGCCCTCGATATACGGGCCGATAAAAACACCGCCGGTTTCCTTAAAGGCATCGGAGCCTTCAACGAGAAACGGCTTCTGCGTTTCTTTAAAATCGGGGATTTCTGAAAAATCGACCAAATATTTTTGACCCCAGTCCTGATCGTTCAACGCGGATGCAACTTTTTGGTAAATGGAGAAATCGAGCCAGACCACATCCCATTGAATATTTCCGGAGCGGATCATATCTGAGATAAACGCCGCTTCGGCGTAGACGCTTTTTTCAGACAGGATATCGGCGGCAAAAGCAAACTCGACAGAAACATCCTGATTTTCAAACCTGAAGTCATCCAGGACTTCGCGCACCAGCTGTTCGCGAAGCCCTTCACCTTTCCAGTGTCCCATCCACCGGAGTTGCTGAACCGGGGTGTTTTGCGCAGAAGCCGGGAGAAAACTCAGGCACGTCAGACCGGTTAAAATCAATTTGAGATGCTTTTTCATAACGAACCACCGGCGCGTTCTACGGAATTGATCGCCTTTTCACAATGTAAAACGGTGACTGAATTAATCGGAAAGATAAGTTCCCCCCTCTGGTTTTATAAGGCCGGTGTACATTTCTCCTTTGTTTCCGGACTGCGGTTTTGTAGATTCCTGCACTTACCTTTGGATCGACATATGCAGACAATTTCAATCATGGGAAGCGGACTGATGGGTTCGTCGCTGGGGCTTGCACTTAGGAAGCGTGGTGTGCCGGTACGCATTCACGTTTACGCCCGCCGCGCGGAAATCCGCAAAACCGCGCTGAATCTTGGCATAGCCGATGCGGTTTTTTCCGATCCGGCGGAAGCGGTCAAAGGTGCCGATCTGGTTGTTTTCTGTGTGCCGGTTTTAACAATTCCCGAATTGGCGAAAGCCTGTCACGCCGGACTTCAGCCCGGCGCGATTCTTACGGATGTGGGAAGTACAAAAGCCCGTCTGAATGAGCTGATGGCTGAAGTTTTAGCCGGCACCGGCGTTGAGTTTATCGGTTCGCATCCAATCTGCGGCTCGGAGCAGCAGGGGATTGAGGCGGGCAATGCGGATTTATATGACGGTGCAGTAACTGTAGTGACGCCGCCGCCGAGGGTAAACGAGACCTCCGTTAAAAAAGTTTCCAATCTTTGGAAAAGTGCCGGCTCAACGGTAACCGTTATGGATGCCGTAAAGCACGACTGTATTTTGGCAGCGACGAGCCACCTGCCTCATGTGGTTGCGGCAGCACTGGCGCTTTCAGCCGGAGACAACGGAATGTTTTGTGGAAGCGGCTTTCGCGACACCACGCGTATTGCGGACGGATCGCCGCAGGTCTGGAGCGATATTGTCCGCACAAACGCGCCCGCCCTGAAGACCGCGCTGAAAAATTTCTGTGAAAACCTGAATGAACTGGCGGAACTGGTCGAAGAAGCGGACGGCGAAAAACTGACCAACTGGTTTACCGCCGCCCGCGATAAACGCAAGGAGCTTCTGGGTTAATGTACTCGAAAACGGTGTATCCTGTTTCCCATTTCGGCGGCGGACTGCGCGTTCCCGGCGACAAGAGCGTTTCACAGCGGATTGCAATGCTGGCGGCACTGGCCAAAGGCACGTCGGAAGTACACGGCTTTTTGCGCGGGGAAGATGCCATGAGTACATTGAGTGCAATGTGTTCGCTGGGGGCATCGGCAAAATTTGAAGGTGACGTTCTGAAAATCACCGGCACCGGCGGAAAATTTATGGAGCCGGCCAATCCGCTGGATATGGGAAATTCCGGCACCGGCACCCGATTGCTGGCCGGTCTGCTGGCTGGACAGAAAACCAACGTGAAACTGACCGGCGATTCTTCGCTTTTACGCCGTCCGATGGGCCGCATCAAGATTCCGCTGGAGTTGATGGGTGCGCAAATCGAACTGACAGGCGAAAA
>JBAYVX010000096.1:0-7138 GCA_041674365.1 Kiritimatiellales bacterium
CTGCCTGAGCGTGGCGCCAGCGCCTTCCACGATCAGGACGACACCATCCGGATTCCTGTCACCACCGCCATGTACCGCCTTTTCGGGAAACGTTATATTGACGGAATTGATGCGGAAATTGATAAAACCGAAAACATGCCGAAGGCGCAGGACGATCTCATGGATCTCATGGCCGCCCGGCACAACCGCAACCCAAACGAAAACCCATTCGACATCCGCAACATGGCCGAAATTCAGGAAGCCCTCAGCTCCACCACAAAAGTCATGTCCATCCTGCTCGCCAGTATTGCGGGTATTTCGCTGATCGTCGGCGGGATCGGCATCATGAATATCATGCTCGTCTCTGTCACAGAGCGCACCCGGGAAATCGGCCTGCGTAAAGCCATCGGCGCGCGCCGGCAGGATATTATGGCTCAGTTCCTGATCGAAGCACTCGCCATCAGCCTGCTGGGTGGACTTGCCGGACTTGGGCTGGGCGTCGGACTGAGCATGGGAATGGCCAAAGGCGCGGGCTGGCCGATGCAGATCAGCAGTCTCTCGGTTATCGTCGCCTTCGGATTTTCGGTCTTTATCGGCATTTTCTTCGGCCTATGGCCCGCCATGAAAGCTTCCAAACTCAATCCGATTGAAGCCCTGCGCTACGAATAGTTTGCCGCACTCCCTGCGGTCGTTGCCCCGCATTCGTAGAGCCTCTCTCGCTGTGCTCGGATCCAACCATTGGAAAAAAAGTTCCAAGGGTTGGAAAAGAAACGGCTGCGCTTGCTTATCCGCGACAATACGGGTTCTTCTCTATCCCAACCTACGGATTCAAATCCACATCCGTGAAGGTTCCTTCACCGTCACTGCCGATATAATACCAGCCCGCGTTGTAATAATATCCAACGCATCGCCCATTGGTTGGCGAGGTGTAGTACAGATCAAATCCAAAAGGAAAATAATAGTCGGAATCCACTATAAACTGAACCCGATATGGGGTCGCATCCCAACTCCAATACGTCAGAGCCGCGTTCGTCGCTAAATTAACCCTTACGCGCCCGCTATTAATTCCGTCCGGCGCAATCGTCAGTACATCGCTACCAATCGTCATGACAAGCTGATGGAGAATCGGGCTTCCGGTTCTGTTCTTATCCGTTGGATACGCCACCCGGTTCGCATGAAAAAAACCTTTTTCTTCGCCGGATACGATGCGATTCCATTCCCCATCCGGCACAGGCCAGTAATCGGAAGCCTTAGTCAACCATTCGCTGAGGTTGGTAGAAGAATAAACATACTGATAACTCGATGTTGCAGTGCCGGAGAAGAGCTTGATTTCGCTGTCGAAAGCAATCGTCATCGGCAGAGCCTCTACCTCCGGTAAAAGCTGATTGGTCACCGCAAAATTCAACGCGTTGGTTCCGTTGCGGGTAATGAACACATTGGTGATTGCCACATCGACCAGCGGGCGATTGTTCGTGTTCACTGCCACGGCGGCAATATTGGAAACAACCTGCATTCCTTCTATCACATTGCCAAAAACGGTATGCACATCGTCAAGCCATGACGTATCCGTTACGGTAATAAAAAACTGCCCGCCGTTACTGTCAGCGCCAGAATTGGCCATCGAAACAACTCCGGGATGATCGTGACGAAGTATCGGATTAAATTCATCTTCAAAGGTATAGCCGGGACCGTCCGTTCCAGTTCCTTGCGGCGACCCGCATTGGATCATGAAGTTCGTAATGACCCGATGAAAGATGATCCCGTTGTAATATGGGTCATTCGAAACAAATGTGTCGCGCGGATCAATCCACGGACGGGTTCCTTCGGCAAGGCTGACAAAGTTGGCCACCGTACGAGGAACGTTGGTGTAGTACAGCTCGAAGCAGACATCGCCCATCGTCGTTTGCATCGTCGCATACATTCCGTCATTCGTCGGTGCGCCCTGAACAGCCAGCACACCGAACAGCATAAGAAAACAGAAGACCCAGTTTTTCATAATCCGTCGATGGTGGCATAAATTCGACCGATATTCCAAGGTTGAAAAATATAGACAAAATCATGACCGACAAAATGATGAGAAATAGAGCCTTGAACACCTCATGTTGCGAAAATGATTTTGTCGATAAATGATTCTGTCACTCTCTAGGCTTTCTGATTTTTGAGTTCTCTGTGATCTTTCGCGGCTAAACAACTACACATCACACGAAGATTTAAGCACCGCGCCATTCGACGCATTGGTGGCCATGGCGGCGTAGCGGGCAAGCCAGCCGGTCGTATAGCGCGGAGCGGGTTTCTTCCACGATTTTTTGCGCTCGGCAAATTCAGCGTCCGACACATCGGCTTTGAGCGAGCGGTTCGGAATATCGATCTCAATGATGTCGCCGGTTTTGAGCAGACCGATCGGTCCGCCTTCGGCCGCCTCCGGAGAAACGTGGCCGATGCACGCGCCGCGTGTACCGCCGCTGAAGCGTCCGTCGGTGATGAGCGCGACACTGTCGCCAAGCCCCTGCCCCATGATGTAGCTGGTGGGCGCTAGCATTTCCTGCATACCGGGTCCGCCTTTCGGGCCTTCATAACGGATGACGACAACATCGCCCGCTTTGACTTTGCCGGCCAGAATTCCTTCGCAGGCATCTTCCTGCGATTCAAAGATAACGGCAGGGCCTTTGTGCACGAGCATTTTCGGATCAACACCGGCGCTTTTGACGACCGCGCCTTCAGCGGCAATGTTGCCGCGCAGAATCGCCAGTCCGCCCTGTTTGCTGTAGGCGTTTTCGATTTTATGAATACACTTTTCGTTTTTGGTTTTCGCGCCGGCAATGTTTTCGCCGAGCGTTTTACCAGTCACCGTCGGGCAGTTCAAATTGAGCAATCCGTCGATTTTGCTGATCTCGCCGAGGATCGCACTGATGCCTCCCGCGTCGCGCACGTCTTCAATATGGAAATTTGAAGAAGGAGAAACCTTGCAAATGTTCGGTGTGATTTTGGAAAGACGGTTGATCTGGTCGAGGTCGTAATCCACGCCCGCTTCGTTGGCAATCGCCAGCGTATGCAACACAGTATTGGTGCTCCCGCCCATCGCCATATCGAGTACGAAGGCGTTGTCGATGGAGTCGCGCGTGATGACATCGCGCGGCTTCGGGCCATTGGTGAGCGCCATTCCAACAGCGCGTTTGGCGGCGGCCTTCCAGAGTTCACGGCGGGCAGGCTCGGTGGCCAGCAATGTGCCGTTGCCGGGCAGCGCCATACCGATGGCTTCGCAGAGGCAGTTCATCGAATTGGCGGTGAACATGCCGGAACAGGAGCCGGCACCAGGACAAGCGGCGCATTCCAGCCTGCGGAGTTCCGCTTCGTCAATTTTACCGGCTTTACACTGAGCAACGCCTTCAAAAACACTGATGAGGTCAACTACACGCCCATCTTCCATCCGGCCTGCCGCCATCGGACCGCCGCTGGCAAAGAGGGTTGGAATGTTGCAACGGATTGCACCCATCAGCATGCCGGGAACGATCTTGTCGCAGTTGGGAATACAGATCATAGCATCGAAGCAATGCGCCTGAAGCATGGTTTCAACACTGTCGGCGATGAGCTCGCGGCTCGGCAGGGAATATTTCATTCCTTCATGTCCCATGGCAATGCCGTCGCAAACACCAATGACGTTGAATTCGCGCGGTGTGCCGCCTGCTTCGCGGATTGCATCACAAATCAGACGTCCGACCTGATTGAGATGAACATGGCCGGGAATCACTTCATTAAAGGAGTTGCAGACGGCGATAAATGGTTTTTTGATGTCTGCATCCGTCAGGCCGGTCGCATGCATCAGGCTGCGATGGGGCGCGCGTTCCATTCCTTTTTTGACTTTATCGCTATTCATAGCAGATCCTTTCTTGCTTTTAAAAATGTTGGACTTCACCACCGGTTTGGGTAGGTTGTCCGGCTCTGAACCTAAAACATCGGAAGCATACGTTCCGGGGAAATATTATGAAGACAATTTTTATTGCAACTGCGGCACTTCTTGCTGGCAACACTTTGATCGCAGAAAATCTTTCCACCAATATTCCGTCGATCGTGGTGACCGCTTCGGCCCAAACCGTAGGGAATGCAGCGATTCACGAAGTGTTGCGCGCCGAGCCCGGCGTAGTGCTGAATTCGCAGGGCGGATCACAGAACGATCTCTCTATTCGCGGCTCCTCGTTCAGCGGCGCGGGCCTTTCGCTCGGCGGGTTAACGCTGCGTAATCCGCAGACTGAACATTTTAATGCCGAACTGCCCCTGCCCGCCGCGATGCTGTCGCGCCCAAAGATACTGACAGGCCTCGCCAATCAGGGCGGACATCTCACGGGAACGGTTGGGGTTGATCTTCTTCCAATCCTTGGAAAAAAACAGGTTGAAGCAGGTGTCGGCTCGGATCACCGCGACTGGCAGAGCCTGCTCGTTCAGCAAATACTTACCGATAAACTGGGCCTCGGCGTTTTCGCCGGGCGCGAGTCGGCCCAAGGTGTTGATTATCCTGACAATGACTATGACCGTGAATACGTCGGCGGCCACATGCAATACCGCGAAGATGACACGCAGGTTGATTTTCTCGCTGCGCAACAGAAAAAAGAGTTCGGCGCGCGCGGTTACTACGGGGCCCCCGCCTCAATGCCCGCCAATGAAACAACTGAAGATACGCTGGTTTATCTCGCCGCCCGCAAGGGTGACCTGAACGGTGCCTATCTGCGCGGCGGCTTCTCGTGGCATGAGTTCAAAGATGACTATGTGATGCCGACATACATTCTTCTATCCGGCCTTCCGTACCGCAACCAGCACCGCTCCCGCGTCAGCTCCGCCTTCTTCGACGGACGCACGCTGGAAGTGAACGGCTTTGCGTTCGGCTGGCGGGCGGATGCGGATGAAGAGCAGATCGACAGCTCCAGTCTTGGAAACCACAGCCGCACGCGCGGCGGGATTTCCCTGCTGCCGCAGTGGCAGGGCGAACGGCTGAAGCTCACCGCCGGACTGCGCAGCGAGTTCTTCACGAAAGAAGAGCCCTACTACCTGCCGCAACTGGGTGCCGAATATCAGTTGTCCGATAAGCTGACCGCGTTTGCCTCCTATACCGAGACCGTTCGCCTGCCCTCCTACACGGAACTGGGCTACAGCAACCTCTACAGCGTTGGAAATGCCAGCCTCCAGCCGCAAACCGAACAACAGACCGAACTCGGCTTGAAAGGCGTCCCGTCTGAATTTGTGGACTGGAAAATCGCCGCCTTCTACCGCACCACTGGAAATACCATCGACTGGATCAAAACCAATTCCGTCGCCCGCTGGGATGCCAAAAATCTAGGCGATATCGAAATATACGGCCTAGAGGCACAGCTCGGCTGGTATCCGGCGCAAAACGTTGAAATGCAGTTTTCCTACACCTGGGTTTATAAAAACAAAGAAGCTTCAGATTACGGCTGGTATGCCTCGCGCTATGCACTCGACTATCCCGAACATCTCGCACAAATGTCGTTGCTTTGGCGACCGTTCCAAGCCTTGGAAATCGGCACCGTGCAGGCACTCCGCTGGCAGACCGCTAATTCGGTTCGAACCAGCAGTGATTTTGGAGCCGACAGCTCGTTCGTCGTGCGCTTCACCCCGCCGCAGGCCGACTATGCCACCCTCTCTCTCCTGCTGAACAATGCGTGGGACGATAACTTCCAAACCTTCCCGGGTCAGCGCCCGCCGGAACGTTTCGCCGGATTGTCACTCACCATGACCTGGTGACAGGGCTAAATACCCAGTTTCTAAGGCACTCCGACCTTCCAATTAAAAACGGATCGTTTTACTTCTGGTTTATGCGAAATATTCAATCGAATAGCAACCGATGTGCTTATAGAGATTTTTTTTCTAATAAAATTCTAACATTTGGCCTATTGACATCCAGAAGGATAAGAGTACAAAGGCAGCAAGATTCACTTTTCCAAGGGTTGGAAAAGCAGGAGTCGGAAGCTGCTAAAGGGGCAGTTGAAGAAGAAAAAAGGAGTGAAGAAGATGATACCGTATGGATTCGGATCCGAACCAAATTATCCGCCGGTCGAACTTCAAATCGACTTCGAAGCGTTGGGCCGCAGTTGCAAAGCCCTCGTCAAAAAAGTCGGTCGCAGAGTACGGCACAAAATAGGAAAATAACAAGGCGCTTGTTCCCGTCTAAGCTGAAGAACAGAAAAGGAAAAGTGAAATGAATAAAAATAATAGACCAAAAAATAAACGACGCAAAAACGCTACGTCCACGATGCTGAGAAACAGCATGTGCAACAGCAGCTTCAAAAGCCCGATGTCGTGGTCTATCAGCGGCAATTGGTAGCTGTCAGTCAGACCCGCAACGGGTCACGTCAGGAATACGGCAAAATCCGTAGTTCCCTTCTTTCGGGGGCGGTGCAATCAAAGCACCGCCCTTTTTTTATTTGTAACATGTAAAAACCGCGCTCCGTTTTCCGGAGGGCGGTTTTTATTTGAGACCGGCTTTTCTGCACACATGGCGGAGGGGGGGGGATTCGAACCCCCGGTACCTTTTAAGGGTACACACGCTTTCCAAGCGTGCTCATTAAACCACTCTGACACCCCTCCAGATAAACGAGCGCGAAAAACTATCACTTCACGAAAGGGAAATCAACCGGTCGGAGTTTATTTATTTCAGCACGGAAAGCGCTGCGTCATAATCCGGCTCCTGCGCAATTTCCGGAACCTGTTCGATATAGATCACCTTGCCGCTTTCGTCGACAACAACCACGGCACGTGAAAGCAATCCGGCCAGCGGGCCGTCGGCGATGGTTACGCCGTAATGGTCGCCAAACGAAGAGCGAAACGCCGATGCCGTCACCACATTTTTAATTCCTTCAGCACCGCAGAACCGTCCCTGAGCAAACGGCAAATCCATGGAAACACAAAGAACACCTGTATTTTTGAGTGCGGCGGCTTTTTCGTTGAATTTACGAACTGACATGGCGCAAACGCCCGTATCAATACTCGGAAAGATATTCAGCACGAGGGGGCTTCCCTTGTAGTCGGCGAGTGTGGTTTCCGAAAGATCCTGCTTCACGAGCGTGAAATCCGGCGCCAAGCTTCCTTTAATGGGTAATTCGCCGATGGTGCGAATCAGGCTTCCTTTGAACGTAATCTGAGCCATGGA
>JBAYVX010000097.1:0-7066 GCA_041674365.1 Kiritimatiellales bacterium
CGCCCATGCCCTTGATCTGCTGCAGGCGGTCGAAGACTTCTTTTCGACGGATATTGAGCTTGCCGCTGTTTTTAGCGGACTCCCAAAGCGCCACCGTCGGCAGACTGATTCCGGCCAGTTCAGCAAACGCTTTCTGCGAAAGCTTAAGACGTTTACGCATAGAGCGGATTCCGGCGCCGGAAATCCAGCCGCGGGATGATTCTTCGGAAGGTTCTTCCTGAACCGGAACCGCTTTGGCGACCGTTTTTACCAACCGTTTCTTCTCTTTTTCCAGAACGTCCACCCGGCGGCGCAACTCGGCAATATATTTACGCTGACTGGCATTTACCGATTTAATGGGTTTCAGTGCCGCATTGATCTCGCTGCGGGCAATGCGGGAGATTTCATCTTTCAGTGCTTTCATGACATTGGCCATTTTCTATACCTTTCGACTAATTTTTCAAAACGCGGACCATATCAGGCCGTCTTCTTCTTTTTGATCAACATTTGGATAATCATGATTAAGTTGCTGGTTGTCCAGTAAAGAACCAGGCCGGACGGCATCGTGTAGAAAAAGAAAAGCATCATGATGGGCATCATCACGGCCATCATCTTCTGCTGCTGGGGGTCGCCCGCGCTTGGGGTCATTTTCTGCTGCCAGATCATGGTGGCCGACATCAGGAGCGGAAGGATGTTGAGCGAACCGACTACCGGAATCATGCCCGCAAAAAGGTTTTCCGGCTCGGAAAGGTCACTGATCCAGAGGAATTTGGAGAAGCGCAGTTCGATGGCGCTTCGCAGAACCGTATAGAGTGCGATGAAGACGGGGATCTGTACAAACATCGGCAGACATCCACCCAGGGGGTTGACCTTGTTCTCTTTGTAGAACTGCATGGTTTCCTGCTGCATGCGCTGCGGATTGTCTTTGAATTTTTCGCGGATTTCTTTGAGTTGCGGCTGAAGAGCCTGCATGCGGCGCATGCTTTCGGTGCCCTTGTGGGTGATCGGCCAGAAGATAACGCGGACGATAATGGTGAGCAGCATAATGGCAACGCCGTAGTTGCGCACCACTTTGTAGAGCGTATCCAATCCCCAGAGCAGACCGGTTTTGATCGGGTACATGACCGGATTCATGAATTTCCAGAAGCCGGTGCTCTTGAATTCCATAACCTCGACCTGGTCCATGCCCTGCGTTTTGAGGAAGCCGTAATCTTTTGGGCCGATATAGGCACGGGTCGTGCGGGTAAAGGTGTCGTTGGCGGCGATCAATTCGGGTTTAAACTGAAGAGCAGCGGAAACTTCCACCGGCATGGATTTTTTGCCTTCGCCTTTACGGCGCACGGTAAGGTCAAACGCATTGGCCGCAGTATCGGGCGTGAGAATCTGCACGAAAAATTTATTCTTAGCGGCGATCCAGTCCACCGGCCGCGGAGCAATCATTTCGGGTGTGGAGGTAAACTGCGCAACGTCTGCAGGAACCTTTCCAAGGAGTTTATACAGATCCCGTCCCCAATGATGAACACCGTCAGCAGCGGCAAAGGTATCTATTCCGAGTGTGGAGATGCCTTTCATGGAAGTTGTGCCAAACGGATTACTCATCGGGCCGGTCAGCAGGCGCAGTTCGGGCAACGCCCACGGAACGGCATTGCCGTTGACGAATGTATCATTGACCGTCAGCAAATAATCGCCGGCCAGTTTAAGCGTGCGCTCCAGAAAGCGTCCGTCGCCCAGCGCGGCAGTGTAGAGCAGACCGTCAGCCGTTTTTTCAAGTGTTCCTGCCAAAACCGGCAAACCCGCATAGCGCAGCGCGGGCGCATTGGTGAATTCGAGAACCAGCGGCGGACTGTCTTTACGGTTTTCAGCCGGGTAGTTCTTGAGAATAACGGAAACTACCGCGCCGCCGTAGGAGGATACGGTTAGTTCGATGTCGTTGTTGGAAAGCGTCAGCTGCTGTTCCGGAGCCGAGGGCAAAATTATTTCCGGAACCTTTACGGCGGCAGCTTCGATAACGGCAACGGCTTTTTCAGCCGGAGCCGGAGCTTCGGCGGTAATCGGCGCAGCCTGTTCAACCGGCTGTTCCGGACGCGGGAAATATTTCTTTTCCAGTGCCGGATAAAAATTCATCCAGGCGAACATCAGCGCCACCAGGATGCCGACAATAATAAAATCGTTTTTCTTCATAATGCGTATCTTTCATTTCTGCCTGCAGCGAACAAGTTGTCCGTATTGTTGAAGCCGTTTAAGACGACTTCCGTTTTCGCTTTTCCGGAACAGGGTCAACCCCGCCGGGATTCCACGGATGGCACCGGCAGATTCGCCGGAAACTCAGCCAAAGGCCGTAAACTATGCCATGCTTCTGAATTGCTTCAATCGTATAATCCGAGCAACCGGGGTAAAACCGGCAGCAGGGCGGCTTCATCCGTGACAGGGTTTTCTGGTAAATCCGGACAATTCCTATGAGTAGCCGTTTCATTTTTTCCGCAACCCCGCCTTCTCCGCCAGTTTCAGAAATTCGGCTTCTGCCTCGGCATAAGAGGCGAAAAGCAGGTTTCGGCGGCCAATAATGACAACATCAAACGGGCCGGCAAGTTCCACGCGGTGCTGGCGGAAAATTTCACGCAACCGGCGGCGGGCCTGATTGCGGTCAACGGCACGGTTGCTGACTTTCTTACTCGTCACCACGCCGAGCCGCAGGGCAGCACCTTGCCCCGTACGAAGCCAGATCACCATAAAGCGGCCCGCAAAGCTCTTTTTCTGCGCAAAAGCCTCCCCGAACAGGGAGGCTTGAATCAGGCGCTGTTTTTTGGAGAGCGTTTTTGATTCCACCGGGTTATCCCTCCGGTGAGAGTGTTTTATGCATCACAAACGGTCAGACGTTTGCGGCCTTTACGGCGGCGGTTGGCAAGAACTTTACGTCCGTCTGCGGTTTCCATACGGCTGCGAAAACCATGTTTGCGCGCACGTTTAATTTTCGAAGGCTGCCATGTACGTTTCATTGTTCAATCTCCACTGAAATTCCAAAAAGAGCGCAAACCCTGCCAAGTTCGCCCCCTGCTGTCAACCTCTTTGAGGCTAAAACGGCGCGGCGGTGCCGATCTTGGTGTTGATGGCGGCCTCAGCGATCGAGCGTCCGTCGATCAGCACCGGCTGCTTGCGGGCGCGCCAGACACGACGCTTGGTTTTGGCAACGATGTTATGCCCCGGCATGAAGAAAAGCAGTTTCTGCTCAACCCAGGACAGCGTCCACATCAGCGGATATACCAGCGCGGCAAAGGCGTTCAGCTTGGTGTAATGGTAGAACTCCTCGGTTCCGGCATTTTCGCCGGGCATATTGTAAGGCTCGTGAACCAGCCGATTGGCCGCCGCCTCGCAAAGCAGGCCGGGCACTTCCACGCAGCAGGTCGAATACGAATCCGTATCCGGCACATCGAAGCCGTCTTTGAGCACTTCAAAAAACTCGCCGTTGGTATAGCCGGGGCGTTCAAGCCCTTTCGCCCGCCAGGAAAGCCCCAGCATGGAACGGAGCGGACACCCGCCCAGACAAAAAACAACTTTACGTGCGGCAGTAATCACCAGCCGTCCGTCGGGTTTCAAAACCCGGTGGCACTCCTTAATAAAAGCGTAATCGTCGCGAATGCGTTCCAGTGCATCCACAATCACCACCAAATCGAACGTTCCATCGGGTTCTTTAAAGGAAACACCCGGAAAAATATCAACCTGGTCATCCACAAACCAGTCGAGCGCGGCCTTTGCCGAGGCGGAGAGCGTCAGCGTCTTCCATCGGCCGCCGCCCTCGCGCAAGCGGGCGCTGATCACACCATCGCCGGCCGTGACCTCGAGGCAGTCTTGATTCGTTGTGATACCGATCAATCCTTTGATTTCACGCAACCGCATCTGCCGCCGGACGGAATGTTTGAACAGTTTTTCCTGCCAGCGGACAACCTCATTACGCAGATTGGCATCCATTGCTTTCATGGGGACGGAGTATAGGCAGAAGAACTTGAGAAGGGAATAGAAAAGAATCGGGAGTCCTGCGCCGTTTTTTCCAAGGTTTGGAAAAAATCAGCTGCGCTCGAAACGGGCAACGCTTTCAACATGATTGGTTTGCGGAAAAAGATCCACCGGCCGGGCGCTGACGAATTTGTAAAATCCGCCCCCGCAAAGAAGCTGCCCGTCGCGCGCCAGCGAAGCCGGATTGCAACTGACATAAATCACCACTGGCGGTGCAAGCTCGCGCAGCATTTCCACCGCCTTGGGGTGCATACCCGCGCGCGGCGGATCGGTGATGACCAGATCCGGCAAGCCGAACGCCTCCAGTTCCGCTCGGATTTTCCCGAAGTGCATCAAATCCATCTGCCGAAACGTGCAGTTTTTCGCGCCGTGCTCTTCAGCATTCTTTTGTGCGTCGGCCACTGCGGCTTCAACCAGTTCAATGCCCAGTACACGTGCGCAGTGTTTCGCGGCAAACAGTGCGATGGAACCGGTCCCGCAAAAAAGGTCATAAACCGTTTCCGAACCTTGGAAACGGGCGGCGCGCAGAATCTCATTATACAGCTTTTCGGCCTGCACCGTATTGGTCTGAAAAAACGAGTTGGGCGAAATGCGGTAGGTGTATTCGCCGAGCCGGTCAGAGATGCTCCCCGCGCCGCACAGCACAGTTTCCTGATCACCGAAGGCCACCATGTTTTTACGGTCGGTGGTGGCATTGATGAAGGTGGTAAGTTTTTCGCCGAGAGCGGACTGTAATTCCGTGCAAAGTTCACCCATCAGCTCTGCATCATGTGTCAGGGTGATCAGGTTGACCATCAGCTCGCCGGTGCGCTGGCCGCGCCGGACGACCAGGTTGCGCAGGAAGCCTTCGTGCGTAAAGGTGGAATAGACGGGAATTTTCCGGTCGCGGCAGAAGCGCCGGACAGTTTCAACCGCGAGATTCATCTCTTCCGATGCCAGATCGCAATGATCAATATCAATGGCTTTGGCGAAGCAGCCCGGCGCATGAAACCCGAGCGCGAAATCGAGCGGTTTGCTCAGCTCCGCTTCGGGAATATTCATTTCGTCGGACGTCAGGTAGCGCCGGTCGGTGAAATCCATGTCGATCTTGTTGCGGTAGCCGAAAACCTCTTCCGCCGGAAGACAGTCCCCGACCTGTGGATTCTCGAAGTTGCCGAGGTGTTCGAGTGCATCGACTACCTGTTTGCGCTTGATGCGCAACTGTTCGGAATAATCGAGGTGCTGCCATTTGCATCCACCGCACACACCGAAATATTTGCAGCGCGGCTCAATCCGGCGGTCGGAAAACTTAAGAACTTCGGTCAGATTCGCGACGAGGTAGCGTTTTTTGATTTTAGTTACCTGTGCGCGAACCGTGTCGCCAACAGCGGCAATGCCCTCAACAAACACGCGGATGCCGTCGTCCATCTTGCCGACGCAGCGGTTTTTATCCGCCGTATCAAAAATCTCCGTCTCGATGATCTGACCTTTTTTGTACATGAGCCGGCTGTTAAACCACGGAACGCCCGGTTCTGTCGAAACTTTTCCAATGTTTGGAAAAGTTGAATTCCGGCGCGGTTTGCGTACACTGCCGGAAATGAAACCCGGCGTGTACATTCGAAAAAACGAAGTTGAGTTTGTTGTTCACAGCAGCGCCAATCAGCTTTGGCTGCTGCTTTTTGATACCGCCGACGCCGAAACGCCCGCGCGTGAAATTGAAATGAGCGGCGGGCCGCTCTGGCACACAAAGGTTGCCGGCCTGAAGCCCGGCGCCTTTTATCTTTACCGCACCGATACCATTCCCGAGCAGTGGCTGCTTGATCCCTATGCCCGCGCTGTTCACTTTCCTCGCACGTGGGGCGAAACCGACGGGCTTGAACCGGGGCTGCACATCCGTACCGGAAAACAGTTCCCGAAGGGTGTCGTCACAGAAAACGCGTTTAACTGGCGCGGCGAAAAGCGTCCGTGCACTCCGCTCGGAAAAACCGTTATTTATGAGACGCACCTGCGCGGCTTCACACGAAACGAAGACGGTGGAACGTATCTCGATTTCATCAAAAAAATTCCCTATTTAAAATCGCTCGGCATCACTGCGGTTGAATTTCTGCCGCTGTTTGAATTCAACGAGCTGGAGTTTTTCCTCGAAGGTGCCTCGCGGAAAAATCTGCTCAATCTCTGGGGCTACAGCACCCTCGCCTTCTTCGCGCCGATGAGCCGATACGCCGCTTCGCGCGAACCCGGCGCGGCGGTTACAGAATTTAAAACGCTCGTCAAAGCACTGCATAAAGCCGGAATCGAGGTGATTCTCGACGTCGTTTTCAACCACACGGCCGAAGGGCCGTTCAACGGGCCGGTTTACAATTTCCGCGGACTGGACGAACCGGCCTATTACATGATTGAGCCGGATGGCACCTATCCGAACTGGAGCGGATGCGGCAACACATTTAACTGCAATCATCCGGTCACAAAACAGCTGATTGTCGACAGCCTTAAATACTGGACGCAGGAGATGCATGTGGACGGCTTCCGGTTTGACCTTGCCACGGTGCTCTGCCGAGGCGAAAACGGTAAGCTGCTTAAAGAGCCGCCCGTCATCCGCGCGATTGAAACCGAGCCCGCGCTCAAAAAAATTAAACTGATTGCCGAAGCGTGGGACGCGCTCGGCGGCTATCAGGTGGGAAGCTTCCCCGGCAAACGCTTTTCAGACTGGAACGGCCAGTTCCGCGACGACATCCGCCTTTTCTGGAACGATGGAAAAACCTCCGGCGCACTGGCAACGCGCCTCGCCGGCAGCTCAGATCTCTATGAGCACAACGGGAATTCGCCGCTTAAAAGCGTCAATTTCATCACCGCGCACGACGGCTTTACGCTTGCCGATCTTGTTACCTACGAGCGCAAACATAATGAGGCAAACGGCGAGCACAACCGCGACGGCGAAAACCACAATTACAGCATTAACTTCGGCTTTGAAGGGCAGGTTGAAGATGCCGCCGTCTGTACGCGCCGCCTGAAACAGCAGAAAAACCTGTTGGCCACCCTCTTCCTGTCGCGCGGCGTGCCGATGCTCACCACCGGCGATGAATTCGGACGTACACAG
>JBAYVX010000098.1:0-6969 GCA_041674365.1 Kiritimatiellales bacterium
CGCGATCAGGTGCTGACCTTTGGCGTCGAACGGGTCGATGCGGTTTTTATCACCCATCCGCATGCCGACCATATTTTCGGTTTCGACGACATCCGCCGCTTCAGCGATCTGCAGAAGGGACACATTCCGGTTTACGGTTCGCCGGAAACGATTGCCTCGATGCGGATCAAATTCGATTATGTCGACAAGGTGAGCCACTCGTTCGGCGGCGTGCCGCGTGTGATTTTTACGGAGATGGCCGCGCCGGTCGAAACCGGCGGCCTGCGGGTGACGCCGGTACCGGTGATGCACGGCGAGGATATCATTTATGGCTTCCGGGTGGATGCCGACGGGAAGAGTCTGGCTTACATTCCCGACTGCTCGGGCATTCCGGAAACAAGTTTCCAAACATTGGAACTCCTTGATGTGATGATCCTTGACGGGTTGCGTCAGGGAAAACACGCGACCCATTTTTCAATTGAAGAGTGTGTGAAGCACCTGCAGCGCATCGGAGCTAAACGGTCATTTTTGACCCACCTGACACATCATTCAAATCACGATATGCTCCAGTCGTCACTGCCTGCCGGAATGGCGATTCCGTGGGATGGCTTAACGGTGTTCTGAAATAGAGCCGGATGCCGATTGACACTCCCGCTGGCGCCGTGCTAAAAGCACCCCTCATTTTTTCACTGACTAGTAGGTTTTTGGACAATAAGGAAGGGCTTTACAAATGGCAGTCAAAAAGGTTTCGAAGAAGAAAACAGTGCCGAAAGCAGTTAAAAAAGCGCCAGCTAAGACCGCTATAAAAAAGGCTCCTGCTAAAAAGGTTGTGAAAAAATCGGCCGCCAAAAAGTTGCCGGGGAAAAAGACTTCACCCGCGAAAAAAACGGTTGTGAAAAAAGCGTCCGCAAAGAAACCTGTGGTGAAAATTCCGGTTTGTACTGCAAAACCGGTTACACCGGCACCTGCCGCCCCCGGAACCCGCAAACTGACGGCGAAAGAGGTTCGTGATTTCAAAGATGTTCTGTTGACCCTTCGGGAACGCGTTTCAGGCGAATTCAGCACTCTCTCGCGTGACAATCTCGAAGCCAACCAGCGTGATGCTTCGCTTTCCGATCAGGGCACCGACACCTTTGACCGCGAAATGGAACTCAACATGCTTGGCGGTGAACAGGAAGTGCTGTTTGAAATTGATGCCGCGCTGCGCCGCATTGAAAAAGGCACCTTCGGCATCTGTGAACTGACCGGCCAGCCGATCAATTTTGAACGCCTACAGGCTTTGCCGTATGTACGTTACACTGTACGTGCGCAGTCGGAGCTTGAAAAAGGACGTGCTCATTACCGCCCCTTCGGCGGCACCATGCGCAGCTGAGGAGAATTCCATGCTGGTACTCATCGTGGCTCTGGTCGTTGTTCTGCTCGATCAGTTGACCAAACTGTGGGTGCGCGGCGCCTTCATCTATGGCGGCGAGCCGCAGGCGGTTATTCCCGGATTTTTCAACCTTGTCTATGTCCGCAATGAAGGCGCGGCGTGGGGAATGTTCGGCGGACAGATGCCGGCACTCATCCTGCTTTCCATCGTCGTACTCATCCTGCTGGCGGTCTATCACCGCGAAGTGCTCAACCCGACGCTTGACCACCGTATTGCGCTCGGCCTGATGGTCGGCGGAATCTGCGGCAACCTGATTGATCGTATCCGTGTCGGCTGGGTCACCGACTTTCTCGACTTTCATATCGGCGTACACCACTTTCCGTCGTTTAACGTAGCCGACTCCGCCATCTGCATCGCCGTCGGTCTCTACCTGCTCTCCTCCTTTTGGCACACCCGCCACCCGTTAAAAAATGATGCGGGGAGCTCGGAGCGAGGAGATGGATAACACAGGTCTCCATGCTCCATGCCCCATGCCCCATGCCTATATTCTTATCGGGCCAACGGCCTCGGGCAAAAGCGCAGTCGCTCAACTCCTCGCCGAACAGACCGGTGCGCCCATCGTGTCTGCCGATTCGATGAACATCTATCGCGGCATGAACATCGGCACCGCCAAACCGTCGGCGGAAGAACGCTCGCGCGTCAAAACCTTTGGTGTGGATCTAGTCGAGCCGACCGAAGCCTTCAGTGTCGGCGACTGGCTCGCCAACGTGAAGCCTGCGTTTTGTCAACCATTGGAAAATAAGAAGGGTGCAGGCTCAGCCTGCCCGATTGTTGCGGGTGGAACGGGACTTTATGTGAAGTGTCTTTTGCAGGGGCTCGACGACCTGCCGACTGCTGACAAAGAACTGCGCGCGAGAACAGAAAAAATGACGCTGGCCGAATTGCAGGCCGAAGCCAAACAAACCGCGCCGGAAGCTTACGAAGCGCTTGCCGACAAAGAAAATCCGCGCCGCCTCATTCGTCTGCTCGAAAAAGTTCCAATGCTTGGAAAAAAAGTTTCCAATGCTTGGAAAAATGAACTTCCCGTTGTTATCGGCCTGCATGTTGAGCGCGATGTGCTGCATAAACGGATCGCGGAGCGGGTCGAAAAAATGTACGCGGGCGGTCTTTTGGAAGAGGCGCGCGGCTTGATGGGTCTTGAACTTTCCTCAACAGCGAAAATGGCAATCGGCTATGCCGAGGCGTTCGCCGTTCTGCGCGGCGAGATCACCGAAGCCGAAGCAAAGGAAAAAACGATTGTCCGCACGCGGCAGCTTTCCAAACGTCAGATGACCTGGTTCCGCCATCAGCTGAATGTCGAGTGGGTCGAAACCGAAAAGTTCCAAACCTTGGAAAAAATTGCCGCTGAAGTTTCCAATGTTTGGAAGAAAGTACCTGTAAAGTTATGAGCCTGATTGAAACCAATCCAAAACATACGGAGCGCGCGCTGCTGGTCGGCGTGATGGTGCGCGGCGTGACCGACGAGTGGGATGCTCGCGATACGCTCGACGAGCTGGCGCAACTGGCCGAAAGCGCGGGCGCGGAGGTTGCTGGCCGGATGCTGTGCAAGCAGGACAAGATTCATGCCGCCCATTTTATCAGCAAAGGAAAGGTCGAGGAGCTGGCGCGGCAGGCGGAAGAGTGTGACGCGAATCTGGTGATTTTTGATGAAGATCTTTCTCCGGCACAGGGCCGTAATCTGGAAGAGGTTCTTGATATCCGTGTGCTCGACCGCACGCAGCTGATTCTCGATATTTTTGCCCGGCGCGCGCGGACGCGTGAAGGCTGTCTGCAGGTTGAGTTGGCGCAGCACCGCTATCTGCTGCCGCGTCTGCGCCGGATGTGGACGCATCTGGAGCGGCAGGCGGGCGGGATCGGCCTGAAGGGGCCGGGCGAAACACAGATCGAAATGGACCGCCGCCGTATTCAGGATTTGATCCGTACGCTGACGAAAGAATTGGAGCTGGTACGCACGCGCCGCGCGGAGCAGCGGCGCGGACGCCAGCGCCACGGCTGGGCGCTGGTTTCGATTGTCGGCTATACCAACGCGGGCAAATCGACGCTGCTGAACCGGCTGGCGGGCGCGGAGATTTATGCACAGGATCAGCTTTTCGCGACGCTGGATCCGACGACCCGGCAGGTGGAGCTGCCCAACGGCGAGCCGTGCCTGATGACCGACACGGTGGGCTTCATCCGTAAGCTGCCGCATCATCTGGTTGATTCTTTTAAGGCGACACTCGAAGAGGTGGTTGAGGCCGATCTGATTCTGCATGTGATCGACTGCGCGCATCCGCAGGTGGAACAGCAGATTGCCGCAGTGAACACCGTACTGAAAGAGATCGGCGCTGAAAATAAACCGGTTTTCTGTGTGCTGAATAAAATTGATAAGGATGCTGGTCGGAACGTTGCGCGGCAGCTTGGAAATACTCTGTTGCGCTCGGCGGCAGTCTCGGCGCTGACCGGCGAAGGAGTGGATGATCTGCTGGCCGGTTTGGCCGATGCTCTGAAAGGACATAAAACGCTGATGAAGCTGGCGATCCCGATGAGCGAAGGGCGTCTGCTGGCACAGCTGCAAAACTCGGCGACGGTGCTCGAAGAAAAATATGAAGGCGAGTTTGCCGAACTGCTCGTCCGCGTTCCCGCTCCGCTCGTCCCGCGCTGTGAGCCGTATCTGGCCGGAGAATAGAAGCTGTTTTCCGGCGTTTTTTTGTTTTATCCATCGGAAGTTGTAGATAGTTTCGCTTCTAAAGTTTATGGGGAATTTTTATGAAACAGGCCGCATTCTTTTTGCTTCTTTTCTTTTCTGGAGTTTTGCTGGCAGATACGGAAAAGGTTCAAGTCGAAGACTTCCTTTTTACCGTCGAGTCCGCTGATGGATCTCGTGGCTCCGCATTTTTGATGAAGGATGACGACGGCGTTTGGATGGTCAGTAATTATCACGTTATTTCCGGCAGCAATCAGGTTCAATTCATCAGCATGAATGATAAAGAACGGAAATTTGAACTTCCGGGAGAAGTGGAAATAGCCAGTGACCGTGATGCTATCCGCTTTCGAGTAGAAGATGTCGCTGGATTTGAGATGGCTTCAGGTTGTGGCTTCGATGATATTGTTTACGCCTTCGGAAACAGCGGCGGATTGGGTGTTATTACAAAAAGCAAAGGAACCGTTATTGGAAAAGGACCGGATGATGTTGAAGTTTCCTGTGAGATCATACCCGGGAACAGCGGCGGACCTGTAATCAATGAAAGTAATCAGGTTGTCGGCATTGCATCGTATATTGTCAAACCGCTTACTGTTGAGATTTCCAAGAATCTGACGGGAAAACTTACGTCATCAGAACGAGCTCGGTTAGAAAATAAGATAAATGAAGTCAAGGGTACGCGGTATGAGGATACGCGCAGATTCGCGATTTCCCTGCAGGATATTGTTTGGCAGAAAGTGCCGATAGATGTCTTTCATAGGGAATCTGCTGAATTCCTGAAACAGAAAAGTTTGTATCAGCGATTGAACATAATTATTGCGATGGTGTTGAAAGGCACGGTGAAAATTCCAGAGACGGTCGGAGAACCATTTTTAGAAAATCGATGGGTGCGGCATTATAATCGAGAGATACCTCAGTCATTTATTTCCGGGTTAGGAAGACTATATGCAAATGACAGTTGGGAAAGTTTCTACAGACGTTACTGCAGGGAGCTTTTTGATATGCATGATCGTTTATCTGAGGTGGTTGATGCTCAGCAGGAACAGGAACGCTCTATGTTTACTGCCTCCTATTTTTCCAATGAACTTTCCGAACAGGCCGAATTGACCTCCAAAATTCTAGGTATGGTGAAAATGGCGGCGGAAGAATATCAGCAACACCGTTGACAGCCTGTGAACCTTCATAACAGCTCAGCTGCTGCGACGTTCTTTAAGATTAAGAGAGTTGAAATCCAGTGCGGTCTGTCCGATAGTACCGCGTTTTAATTCAGGGAGAGATGAATGGCATATGATTTGACAGGAAAAGTGAAGCTTGTGAAGGAAGCCCAGACTTTCGGAACGAAAGGATTTACAAAGCGCGAATTTGTGGTGACGGTCGAGGACGGAAAATACCCGCAGGATATTGCGCTGGAGTGCGTGCAGGATAAAGTCACGATGCTTGACGGTCTGAAAGAGGGCCAAACCGTGACGGTGACATTTGATATCCGCGGGCGCGAGTACAACGGGCGTTATTTCAACAATTTGCAGGCGTGGCGCATCAAGGCCGAAGAAGACGGCAGCGCTCCGGCTGACGATGACCGTCCTCCGATGCCGACGGATGCCGATGCGCCCGGCGAGTTCGACGACGATATTCCGTTTTAGGGAATGGAAGAGGTGGAATGCTGGAAGGTTGGATGTTGAGTCCTGACAAAGAAACCCGTATAGAAGATTTTTATAGTCGTAAAGGAACTGTTTTAACCATGCATGGGTTCCCATGCTGACTGCGGGAGAATTTGTCAGAATAATTTGGGACAGAATAATGGGGAGTTGAAGTTGAGAAAATTATTCTGACCATAATTATTATGTCAAAAAATCTTATAGAAATTGGAGAAAACGATGAAAGTTGTATTGGCATATTCAGGCGGTCTGGACACGACAGTGCTTTTGACCTGGCTTCAGGAACAGTTTAACGCGGAAGTGATCTGCTACTGCTCGAACGTGGGACAGGAAGAAGAACTGGACGGCCTGGAAGCCAAAGCGCTCAAGCACGGTGCGATCAAATGTATCGTGGACGATGTCTGCGAAGAGTTCGCCAGGGATTTTGTTTTCCCAATGATGCAGGCCAATGCGATTTATGAAGGTACCTACCTACTCGGCACGTCGATTGCCCGTCCGCTGATCGCCAAGCGGATGATGGATATCGCCATCGCCGAAGGTGCGGAAGCGATTTGTCACGGCGCGACCGGCAAAGGCAACGATCAGGTTCGCTTTGAGCTGACGGCCTACTCGATGAAACCGGATATCAAAATCATCGCCCCGTGGCGCATGCCGGAGGTCTTCAAATTCAAAGGCCGCCCCGACATGATCAAATATCTCGAAGAGCACGGCATTCCGTGTCAGGTGTCGGCTAAAAAGCCGTACAGCACCGACCGCAACCTGCTGCACATCAGTTTTGAAGGCGGCATTCTGGAAGATCCGTGGAATGAGCCCGACGAAAATATGTGGGTGATGACCAAGCCGCTGAGTCAGGCCGCCGATAAAGCCGAGTATATCGAAATCAGCTTCGAAAAAGGAATTCCGGTTGCGGTGAACGGCAAAAAGCTTTCGCCCGCTGCGCTGATCCGCAAGCTCAACCAGATCGGTTGCGAACACGCCATCGGCCGCATTGATATTGTTGAGAACCGTTTTACCGGCATGAAAGACCGCGGTATCTATGAAACGCCCGGCGGCACCATCCTGCACCATGCGCACCGCGCGATGGAGTCGATCACCATGGATCGCGAAGTCATGCACCTGCGCGACAGCCTGATTCCGAAGTATGCCACGCTGGTTTACAACGGCTTCTGGTTTGCTCCGGAGCGTGAAATGCTTCAGGCGGCGGTTCTGGAAAGCCAGAAAAC
>JBAYVX010000099.1:0-6938 GCA_041674365.1 Kiritimatiellales bacterium
GCGTCGATTCGCGTTCATTCGCGGTTAAAACTTCCAAGGTTTGGAAGAATCCTCAGGCCTGTTTGGAGGCGGCTTCGCGCAGGCCGACGGTGCGGTTGAAAACGGGTTTGGATTCCGCCGTGTCGAGGTCGGCGCAGAAATAGCCGATGCGCTCGAACTGGAATTTTTCGCCCGGTTTCGCGGCAGCCAGTCCCGGCTCAATGATGCCGGTGATGACTTTGAGCGAGTCGAGATTGAGATATTCTTTGAAGTCACCTTCTTCGCCGGCGGGGTTTTCGCTGGTGAAGAGGCGGTCGTAGAGGCGCACTTCGGCTTTAACGCCGTGTGTGGCTGAAACCCAGTGAATGGTTCCTTTGACTTTCCGTCCGTCGGGCGCGTTGCCGCCCCGGCTGTCGGGGTCGTGTTTGCAGCGCAGCTCGGTGATGTTGCCGCAGGCATCTTTGATGACTTCGGTGCAGGTGACGAGCCAGGCGCCGCGCAGGCGGACTTCCGTGCTGGGGGCGAGGCGGAAGAATTTTTTGGCCGGCTCTTCCATGAAGTCTTCGCGCTCGATGTAGATCTCGCGCGCGAATGGCACGGCACGGGTTCCCATTTCCGGTTTGTTCGGATGGTTGGGGAGTTCAAATTCTTCGCTTTGGCCTTCGGGGTAGGTGGTGATGACGACTTTGAGCGGGTCGAGAACGGCCATGCGGCGCGGCGCGGTTTCATTGAGGTCGGTGCGGACGTGGTGCTCGAGCAGGGCAACATCGGTGAGGCTTTCGGTTTTGGTAACGCCGATTTCGGTGCAGAAGGCTCGGATGGCTTCGGGCGTGTAGCCGCGGCGGCGCATGCCGCAGACGGTCGGCATGCGCGGATCGTCCCAGCCGTTGACCAGTTTTTCCTTCACCAGTTCGAGCAGTTTGCGTTTGCTCATGATGGTGTAGGTGAGGTTGAGGCGGGCGAATTCGTACTGGTGCGGCTGGTAGAGGCCGAGCGTTTCGAGAATCCAGTCGTAGAGCGGGCGGTGCACTTCGAATTCGAGGGTGCACATGGAGTGGGTGACGCCTTCGATGGAGTCTTCGAGGCAGTGGGCAAAGTCGTACATCGGGTAGATGCACCATTTGTCACCGGTGTTGTGGTGTGATGCGTGTTTAATGCGGTAGATGGCCGGATCGCGCATGTGAAGGTTGGGCGAGTTCATGTCGATCTTGGCGCGCAGGACATAAGCGCCGTCGGCGAATTCGCCGTTTTTCATCCGTTCGAACAGTTCGAGGTTTTCTTCAATCGAGCGGCCGCGGCCCGCCGGTTCTTTGCCGGGCAGGTGGGGTACGCCGCGGTATTCTTTGAAGGCATCGACACTCAGGTCGCAGACGTAGGCTTTGCCGAGTTTGATGAGATCGACAGCACACTCGTACATGCGGTCGAAATAGTCCGACGCCCAGTAAAGATGTTTGCCCCAGTCAAAGCCGAGCCAGCGGACGTCTTCTTCGATCGCTTCCACATATTCAGTGTCTTCGGCGGTCGGGTTGGTGTCGTCAAAGCGCAGGTGGCAGCGCCCGCCGTATTTGAGTGCGGTGCCGAAGTCGAGACAGATGGCTTTGGCGTGGCCGATGTGCAGGTAACCGTTGGGTTCAGGCGGAAAGCGGGTGACCACCTCGGTATGTTTACCGGAGGCTAAATCCGCATCAATGATGTCATGAATAAAGTTACTTGGGGTGCTCATGGTATTTTCCTTAATAAAAGCAGGCATTTTTCTGCCCGATTTTACAATGAATGGCAACACTTTGTGCGGAATATCAGACGGAGCTGCCCGGTTTTTAAAGTTGACTCAGAAGGCGAGGTTTAGCTAAAACCAATAAATCTGATAATGATTTGTCGGTTTAATCTGGAGGGTCGAATAATGAAGATGTCAACAAAAGGTCGTTACGCAGTTCGCATTCTGCTGGGCATTGCCCGGTATCAAAAAAACGGACCGGTTTCCAAGAAGGTCATCGCCGGGGAAGAATGCATTTCTGCCGATTACATTGAGCAAATCATTGTTCCGCTCAAAAACGATGGCCTTGTCATGGGGCTGCGCGGTGTTAAAGGCGGGTTCGTGCTTGCCAAGGATCCTTCCAAAATTACCGTGTTTGATATTCTCCGTGCCTCCGAAGGGGATATGACCATTGTGGACTGTGCCCGAAACGAATGTAAAGGCCGGGATAAAAATCTTTGTGTAACCCGTCCGGTTTGGGAAGGAGCCTGTGAAGTGCTTGAAGCCTATTTCTCAAAAATAACCCTCAAAGATCTGCTTGATAAAGAAGCAGACCTCCTGAAAAACCGGGCCGCCAGCTATGCCATCTAATCAGACAGGATTTCGAAAATGAAAATTTATGACAATATCACGCAGACCATCGGAGGCACGCCGCTTGTTCGGCTTAACAGCCTCGCCAAGGGGCTCAAAGCCACAGTGGCTGTAAAAATGGAATCACGCAATCCACTCGGCAGCGTCAAAGACCGGATCGGCGTGTCAATGATTGAAGCTGCTGAAAAAAGCGGGGAACTTGAACCCGGCGCAACCATTGTTGAGCCAACCAGCGGCAACACCGGTATTGCGCTGGCTTTTGTCGCTGCCGCCAAAGGCTACAAGCTGATTCTCACTATGCCGGAAACGATGAGTATTGAGCGCCGCAAACTGCTTGCTGCACTTGGCGCGAAGCTGATCCTCACGCCGGGTGCAGAAGGCATGCCCGGTGCGATCAAAAAAGCGGAAGAGTTGGTTGGATCGCTGCCTAACGCGTACATGCCGCAGCAGTTTGACAACGCGGCTAATCCTGAAATTCATCGCCGAACCACGGCGGTCGAAATATGGGATGACACGGACGGGAAAGTTGATTTTTTTGTTGCGGGTGTTGGAACCGGCGGGACACTGACCGGCGTCGGCAGCGCGCTCAAAAAACGTAAACCGTCTGTCAAAATCATTGCCGTTGAACCGGCCGATTCGCCGGTTATTTCCGGCGGAAACCCCGGCCCGCACAAAATTCAGGGAATCGGCGCGGGATTTATTCCGACCAACCTCGACACCAAACTGATCGATGAAATCATCATGATCAGCTCGGACGACGCCGGAAAAACCGCGCGCCGCCTTGCCAAAGAGGAGGGGATTCTCTGCGGAATCTCTGCCGGCGGCAATGTCTGGGCTGCGCTTCAGTTGGCCAAACGTCCGGAAAACGAAGGCAAGCTCATCGTCACCGTCATTTGCGACTCCGGCGAACGCTACCTCTCCACATGGCTCTTCGACGAAGTCTGAGAGGTTTCCAAGGTTTGCCACTTCACTGCGTTTCGTTGCTGGCACTGCGCGCCAGTCTCTCTCCCTTTGGTTGAGTGGAAAACTACTCGTAGAAACGGCGGCGGATCCAGAACGCCGCCGCGCAGACCAGGGCGATCATGACCGTTGTTGACGGCTCAGGAATCACTTCCCAGCCCATGTCATCCATCATTGCAATTTCGAGGTCAGATAAGGTGCGCTTGGTTGCCCCGTTGGCAATGGCGTGAGCCATGGTGTAATCGGGGAAGGTCGCGGTGTCCAGATGTGAAAGACTTGAGCCGGGCGTATAGTTTGTCGGGGCGTAGATCGGAACCAGTCCGCCGTACAGAGCCGTTGCATTTGCTCCGTTAAAGTAAACAGGATTGTCCGTTTCGTTGAAATTTTCCGGAGACCCTGATGTGCCGTTGAACGGGCTGTTTCCCATGCTGTCGACGAGGAAACTCTCAAAAGCGGTCAGGCCGTAGCCCCCGTAGCCGAAGTCGTCATACGTATGATCGTAGCTGCCCAGCCATCCCAGCGAATGGCCGAGTTCGTGAAGCACGACACTGCGAAAATCATAGTCAAAAAACTCCGGAATACCTGCCCCGAAATTCCACGAAAAGTTTTTGTTGTAGACGATGTACGTATCCCACGACGGGGTTGACGTGTTCCCGTCGCGCCATGCTGCCTCGCTGCCGGTCCAGATCGTGCTGCCGTTCGCCCACAACGCGCTGGCGGAGCTGCCGAGAATATTCGGTGCCAGCTCATTCCAGAAAACGTGCAGTTGAATCTGACGGCTGTTCACGTTTTTAATCACACGGTTCCACTCGTCGATGGCCGAGTGCAAATCCTCTTTTTCCGTGTCTGCCCACGCCACCTGATTGGTAATACCCGCCGTGGTCCAGACTTCTCCGACTCCATAGTAATGAATATCAAACGGGCCGTAGGATTCGATCGTCTCCGCAACGGCGGTCGCGGACAATAGCAACTTCAGGCAAAGCCCGGCGCACAAGAGGATTTGGCATTTAAGCGGGTGCAACATAAGCCGGACGCTACCAAAAGGTTCTGGCGGAAGGAATCTGAAAATCCTTTAGCTTTGAGGCCAAACAGTCTAAAAACTCCGTTATGAGCAACCAATTTGCCAATATACCGTTGCAGTGGGTCGGGCCGGTCAAAATCGCCGGGCCGGAAATTGATGTCGAAACCGAACTTCCGCTGGCGACCTATGAAACGCCGCTCTTTGCCTCCGTCAACCGTGGCGCGCGTGTCGCAACGGCTTCCGGCGGTATTAAAGCCGTCGTCATCGACGACCGGATGACCCGCTCCGTACTCTTTGAAGCGTCGGACGCGATCGTCGCTTTCCAATGTCTGGAAAAAATCAAAGCGGAATTTCCAAACCTTGGAAAAGTTGTCGGCACGACCAGCCGTTTCGCCAAACTCATCGACCTGCATTCGCAGATCGCGGGCAACCTGCTCTTCATCCGCTTCGAATTTACCACCGGCGACGCCTCCGGCCACAACATGGTCACGCAGGCCAGTGAAGCGCTCATGAATCACATCCTTGAACTCTGCCCGGAACTGAAATACGAATCGCTCTCCGGCAACTTCTGCTCCGACAAAAAAGCCACCGCCGTCAATGGCATCCTCGGGCGCGGCAAATATGTCGTCGCCGAAGTGACCATTCCGGAAAAGCTGGTGAACAAATATCTCAAGAGCACGCCGGAAAAAATCGTTCAGCTCAACATCCGAAAAAACCTGATTGGCACTATGCTGGCGGGCGGACTGCGCTCCGCCAACGCGCACTACGCCAACATGCTGCTGGCTTTCTATCTCGCCACCGGACAGGACGCCGCCAACATCATCGAAGGTTCGCAAGGCGTTACAATAGCTGAAGTGCGCAACGGCGATCTCTGGTTTTCCGTCACCATTCCTAATTTGATCGTCGGCACCGTCGGCAACGGCAAAGGGCTTCCGTTTGTTGAAGAGGCGCTCGAAAAGCTTGGATGTAAGGAAGAACGCGAACCGGGCGCCAACGCCCGCCGCCTCGCACTCATCTGCTCCGCCGCCGTCCTCTGCGGCGAACTCTCCCTCATGGCCGCACTCACCAACCCTGGCGAGCTGATGACAGCCCATCGTAAACTGGAGCGGGGATAGAAGCTGAGAATGGGAGGCCTGATCAGAATAATTAAGGACAGAATGATTTTCAGCCGGAGCAGGATTAATTATTCTGTCCTTAATTATTCTGATCTGTTTTCCTTTTTTGAGGTTTTTGAGTGGCGTCCATTCGCGGTTAGGAAAGTTTATGAGTCAGCTTGAAAAACGGAAAGTGGAGCATGTTCAGATCGTCGCGCAAAAGGACGAGGCGGGTTTGGCGCAGATTTTATTTCGATGACGTTTGTTTGACATTTACTTTGAAAATCAAAAGTTGACATTTTGATATTCAAGGATAATTTAACAGCATGATTGATCGTAAAAAAGAGCTTCTGGCAATTCAGGATGGCTTTAACAGCCATCCGGTTGTTTCGATACTCGGCCCTCGGCAGTGCGGTAAGTCTACGCTGGCCCGTATGTTTTGTGCAGAGCAGGATACGGTTTTTTTTGACCTCGAAAATCCGGTGGATCGCCGTCGGCTGGAATCTCCCATGCAGACCCTTTCTCCGCTGAAAGGGCTGGTCGTTCTGGATGAAATTCAGCGCAGTCCGGAGCTCTTTGAAGTTTTGCGTGTGCTGGCCGACCGCCCTGATCATCCGGCGCGGTTTCTGATGCTCGGCAGTGCTGCTCCCTCTTTACTCAAAGGAATCTCTGAGTCGCTGGCTGGCCGGGTTACCTTTGTTGACCTTTCCGGATTCTCATTGAGTGAGGTTGGCGGGCAGAACGCGTTGAGCCGGTTATGGCTTCGCGGCGGATTTCCCCGCTCGTATCTTGCCGCCTCCGATCCGGAGAGCTTCCGTTGGCGGGAGGATTTTATAAGAACCTTTCTTGAGCGCGACATTCCTCAACTCGGGATTACCGTTCCGTCCGGAACGCTTCTCCGGTTCTGGACGATGATTGCTCATTATCACGGGCAGGTCTGGAATGCGGCCGAACTGGCGCGGTCACTGGGAGCCAGCGAGCCGACCGCCCGGCGCTATCTCGACATTCTTGCCGGAGCCTACATGGTTCGGATTCTTCCGCCGTGGTTTGAAAACATCGGGAAACGCCAGATTAAGTCTCCGAAGATTTATCTGCGCGACAGCGGAATCCTGCATACGTTGATGGAACTGCCCGGGCTGCATGCACTTCAGGGCCATCCGAAGCTTGGTGCCTCGTGGGAAGGGTTTGCTCTGGAACAACTGCTGAGTCAGATCCGCAGTCGGCAGGCCTATTTCTGGTCTACACACGGCGGCGCGGAACTGGATATGCTTGTTCTGCATAACGGCAAACGCTACGGGTTTGAGTTCAAGTATGCCGATGCGCCCGGACGAACCCGTTCCATGCACAGCGCCTTGAAGGACTTAAATCTCGAGCATCTGTGGGTGATTTATCCCGGAACGGAGCAATATGCTCTGGATGATAAAATTACCGCCTGTTCTTTGGGTCAGTGGACCGCAAAGCAGTTTGAACAATAGCGATTAGAAATTATGAGCGAACTTGAAAAACGGAAAGTGGAGCATGTCAAAATCGTCGCGAAGAA
>JBAYVX010000100.1:0-6862 GCA_041674365.1 Kiritimatiellales bacterium
ATCCGGCCGATGTCTCCGCCCGCGCCATCTCCGACGCCATTCTCAACGAGGGTGCCGACCCGCACGAACTTGGCATGGCCGGCGACTTTCCAATGTTTGGAAAAATCACCGATTCCAGCTTCCAAGCTTTGGAAAAAGAAGTTCTCAAGAACTTTTAGCCGCTGTTTTCTCGAATAAAACAGGTTGACACCCGGGAGAATGTTAAGATAATCGAAAGTTGTTGTTTTGATTATCTTAAATAGAGAGTCTTATGTGGATTGATCGGAAAACCAAAAATGCCATCGTAGAAGCCTGCGGTGCACGCCCGGCCATCCTGCTGACCGGCGCGCGACAGACCGGAAAAAGCTCCCTCCTCCAGAAAATGTTTCCGGATGCAGCGTACGTAACCTTGGATCACGTTCCGTCCGCCGACGAAGCGGAAGCCAATCCCGACCGTTTCCTGAACCGGTTTTCCGGATCAGTGATTCTGGATGAAGTGCAATATGCCCCGTCACTTTTCCGGGAGCTGAAAATTCGGATCGACAAAAACCGTTCGGCTCATGGCCGATGGATTTTAACAGGAAGCCAGCGGTTCAGCCTGATGAAAGAAGTCGGTGAAAGTCTCGCCGGTCGAATCAGCGTTCTTCAGCTCGAGACCTTGAGCGCTCAGGAGCTCAGAAACTGCGGACGGTTTTCAAAAAAGGCGGTCGAATCCTGTTTATGGAAAGGCGGATACCCGGAACTTTGGGCAAATCAAAAACTCACCGCTCAAATGTTTTACGAAGCGTACATCCAGACCTATCTTGAAAAAGACCTGAGAGCCATTCTGAACGTTTCAAACATCCGGGATTTCCGGCGCTTCATTCAAATCTGCGCGGCACGGGTCGGACAGTTGCTGAACTACGCAGATCTCTCTAAAGACTCCGGCGTTTCTGCGCCGACCATCAAGTCGTGGATCAGTGTACTGGAGGCCAGCGGAATTATTAACCTGCTTCCGCCGTTTTTTGCCAACATCGGAAAAAGGCTGGTCAAAGCGCCCAAGCTTTATTTTTCGGACACCGGTCTGCTTTCCCATCTACTGAATATAACGGATGCCGATGCATACACCCGCAGTTCCTACAAGGGATCCATTTGGGAAAATTTTGTATTCACCGAACTGGTAAAAACCCTTCCGGTCATTCCGGGGCGAACACTCTTTTTCTATCGAGATCAGAACCATGTGGAAATCGACTTCGTCGTCGAACTCGGCGGCAACCTCTGCCTGATTGAAGCCAAAGCCGCCGAACGGGTTGACTCCAGAAAACTCAACTTTTCAAAGGTAGCGCCCCTGTTCCCGAAACAGACGGTTTCCTGTGTTTTAATGAACATGCTGCAGGAAAAAGAGCCGGTGCATCTGGATGGATATGATTCGCTGAATCCGCTGCACCATACAATTTCATTGAAATAGTCCTAATCAACCGGCACGAAGTTATAGGAGGAAATGGTTTATGAAAAAAGGAAAAGCTCTACTTCTGACACTGGTCTGTATTTATGCCCCCTTTGCATGGGTATTGATATCAGGACCGATAGGACTGTTTCTGTTATTCGACATGCCCGGAAGTGTTCCGGCTGTTCTTCTCCGCAACAAAATTGGAATTGACTCCCCCTATAATCTATATCTGCACTATTCCATATCCATAACCGTCCTGTTTATCCTTACTCTGTTTCTACTGATTCGAAAGGGCGGGATAACTGCGATTATTTCAGGGATCACAGCATTCCTCCTTATGGTCTACTTTGCCATCGAGAGCTTCGGGTCGACATAAATACAGATGCCCTGTCGCAAAACTCCTGAAGATACACCTCCAGCCCTAATTGCCTTTGCTTCCTTCGTTCCCTTCTGTAAAAACTCTCCCCTATGAATTTCCGTGACTCATTGAACGAAGCGCAGTATGCCGCCGTGACCGCGCCGGACGGGCCGTCGCTCGTGATCGCTGCCGCCGGAACGGGCAAAACCCGCACGCTGGTTTACCGCGTCGCATGGCTCGTTGAACAGGGCGTTGACCCGAACCGTATTCTGTTGCTCACGTTCACCAACAAGGCCGCCCGCGAAATGCTCGACCGCGCCCACGCACTGACCGGCGGCGGCGTCAGCGGAATGCTCGGCGGAACCTTTCACCATCTCGCCAACCGCCTACTGCGACAGCATGCCCGCGAAATCGGCTTCGGCCACGACTACACGATTCTCGACTCCGACGATGCCAAGAAGCTGATGAAGTCCTGCATCGACGAGCTCGAAATCGACGATAAACATTTTCCGAAACCGCAGGTTCTGCTCAGCCTCTACGGTCTCGCCTCCGGCTCGCAGAAGCCGCTCGATGATCTGGCCTACGACTGGTTCAGCGAAGCGCCAATCGACATCGGCAATGTGCTGAAACTCCGCGACCATTACACGAAGCGCAAAAAAGAGCTCAACGTGATGGACTTTGATGACCTGCTCCTTTACGCGCTGAAACTTTTCCAAACCTCGGAATATGTCCGCAACCTTTATCAGGACCGCTTCCAGTATGTGCTGGTGGACGAGTATCAAGACACCAACACCATTCAGGCCGAATGGGTGCACCTGCTCGCCGGGAAACATAAAAACCTGATGGTCGTCGGCGACGACTTCCAAAGCATCTACTCGTGGCGCGGCGCAGACTACCACAACTTTCTCTCCTTCCCTAAACGCTATCCTGATACACAGGTTTACAAACTCGAAACCAACTACCGCAGCACGCCGGAAATTCTCGAAGTCGCCAACGCCTGCATCAAAGGCAATCCCATGCAGTTCCAGAAAACCCTGCACGCCGTACGCGAATCCATCGCCGAACCAACCCTCGCCATGCTGCGCGATGGCGACGAGCAGGCGCGGTATGTGATTGCCAAGATCGAAGAGCTGAAGCGCAAAGGCACCAAACTTTCCGAGATCGCTGTGCTCTACCGCTCGCACTTCCATGCGATGGAACTGCAAATGGCACTAACCCACGCGCGCTTCCCCTATCAGGTAACGTCCGGCATTCGCTTTTTTGAACAGGCGCACGTTAAAGACGCCTGCACCGTTCTGCGACTGCTCGAAAACCCCGCCGACGAACTCGCCTTCAAACGGTTGCTCGAAATGTTTCCAAAGCTTGGACCGAAAACCGCCGACAAAATCTGGAAAAAACTCGGCTCGCGCTTTGAAGCCCGCACACCGGAAGCTCACGCCAAACTCATTCTCGCCCTGCCCGCCGCCGCAGAATCCATCTGGAAAGAAATTCAGCCGGTCTTCCTCGCCTACGACAAAGAAAACCTCAGCGAAGATCCCGGCGAAATCATCTACCGCTTCAACAAAGCGTTTTACGGTGAGTATCTCGTCGAAACGTTTGAAAACGCCAAGCACCGCCAGGAAGACCTCGACAGCCTGATCGACTTCACTGCGCGGTTCGAAAGCTGCGCCGATTTCCTAAGCGAAATGGCGCTGCTCACCAACCTCGACTCCGAAGCGGAAACTTCGCCCGCCGGGCAGGACGGCGTACGCCTCAGTACGGTTCATCAGGCAAAAGGGCTTGAGTGGAAAGCGGTCTTCGTCATCTGGCTCAATGAAGGACTTTTCCCCAGCGCCAAATCAGTCGAGCAAGTCGGCGGCGAAGCCGAAGAACGACGTCTCTTTTACGTCGCCACCACGCGCGCCGAAGACCGGCTCTTCCTCTGCTGTCCCGAAGTCCGCCGCAAACACGACGGCGGCGTCATCTTCTACGAGCCCTCCACCTTCATCCGCGAAATCCCGGAGCACCTCCTGAAAAAAGAGAGAGGATTCTTTTAATCCGTTCGATGTTCCATTCTTGGAAAAATTATTCAGCAAAAGTTGCGCGAATAAAATCCAGATCTTCTGTGCTGAGCGGCCGCCCGGCGGCGGTAAGGTTGCAGGTTACCTGACGCTCGTTGCGAAATCCGGGAATAACACATCCAAGGTTTGGAAAACTCAGCACGTAGTTGAGCGCAACCGCCGCGAGCTCTTCCGGCGATGAGCCGAAGCGCGCTTTGATTTTTTCAAGTTTCGGCTTCACAGCGCGCAAAGATTCCGCCGTAAACCGTGCGCTATGCTGACGATGATCGCCCTCTTCAAACTTCGGCAGATTTTCCGGATCGAACTTGTCGAGCAGAATACCTTGGCAGAGCGGACTGAAAGCGACAAAGGACATCTTGTATTTTTCGAGCAGATTGACGACCGGCGAGCCGGGCGTGATGAATTGCACATCCAGCGCATGCGCCCAGCTTTGCAGAACGGTCGGCTTGACAACCGGCACGGCGCGTTCGAAGTCGGCGGCGGAATAAGCGGACTGTCCTTTGATGCGCACCTTGCCTTCTTTGACCAGCTCGTCCATGGTTGCGGCGGCTTCTTCGAGGTGGTCGCCGAAGCTTCCGTGGTGAAAGTAGTAAATGTCGATGTACTCACGCTGAAGATTGATGAGCGATTGTTCGCACTGATGGCGAATGTGTGTTGGCTCATAAGCGTGTGCCGCTGTGCCGGGAAAGTGACCGATCTTTGTGGCGATGATAAAATCCTCGCTCTTGAGGCCGAGTTTCTTGAGAACGCGCGCGAGCATCCGTTCGGCTTTGCCATTCCCATACACATCGGCATTGTCGAAATGGTTCACGCCCGCATCAACCGCCTTTTTAACAGCGGCGGTGATTTCATCTTCATTCACATTCGCCCAGCCGTTGGGCTGTCCATTGACCCAGTTGAGTCCGCCCATTGTCCAGCAGCCGAGGCTGATTTCCGACACTTCAAGTTCACTGGTTCCGAGTTTACGGGTTTTCATTTTCCATTTCCTTCCGGGTTTTTTGCGCCGGGATGAAAAAGATATTCCAGCCCGTTGGCTTTGATGGTGTAAACGGTTTCGAGCATCTGCCCCAGTTCCCCTTTCGGAAAGCCTTTTTGCTTAAACCAAACGACGTACGGCTCGGGCAGATCCACCAGCCGCCGTCCGGCGTATTTACCGAACGGCATCGTGGCGGTCAGCAGTTTTTTAAACGCTTCCGGATCGGGTTGGAGTTCCTGACTCATGTCGATTACCAGAACCAATAGGCGCCGGTGTGAACGGCGTACCAGCCGAGCAGTCCGTTGGTAAAGGCGTGCGCCCAGATGGCGGCCCAGATGTCGCGGGTTTTGACCATCAGCCAGGTGAACAGGAGTCCGCAAAGGAATCCCATGATCCACTCGTTGTGTTCGAGAGCAAAAATAACAGCAACGAGAATGCACATTTTCGGCTCCATGACACCGATGTCTTTTCTGAAGAATGGGCTGCCCTGCATCCAGCGGTAGAGGAAGCCGCGAAACATGAATTCTTCGATCGCACCGATGACGACGGTGGTGCCGAGCATATGCACCCAGAAAAGCGGCCAGCCGGTGGTGCGCGGGTCGTAATGGTAAAATCCGTTCGCTTCCAATTCAAGCGGTTCGCGCAGTTTGCCGAAACGCATCATCTCCACAAAATAGCGTTCGTAGAATTCACTGATTTTCGGGAAGGCGCTTTTGAAAAATTCCGATTCCAGCCCGACCCAGAAGACAAATATCAACAGGCCGACGGCCAGCGCGAGCGGAATGTTTTTAAGCTTCGGAGGGGTGTACCAGCGCCATGGACGGAAAATCAGCAGCAGAACGATTCCGCCCATCGTTTGATATAAATAACGCATGCCAGACGGATCGCCCAGCAGGCTCATCATTAAAAGCCATGCCATAAACGGAACGGTATGCGCCCAGACGGCTTTTGAATTTTCTTTGTCCAGTTCGGGCGTCCAATCGGCATTTGATTTGGCAGACATGGGCGGAAATTAGCCAAAGGGCGGTTGCGGGAAAAGAAAAAAGGCGTCGGGCGGATTTAATTATTCACCATAATCACAGCATTCAGTGCACCGGCGAAAGAAATCCAAATGAAATACGGCATTAAAAGCCACGCAGCCAGACGGTTGCGCAAACTGAATACACCAATGCACAGCAGCACCGCGAACCAGAGCAGAATCAGCAACCCCAACGCCCAGTCCGGATTATGCAGGCCGAAAAAGAAAGGGGTCCAGAGCGCATTCAGGAAAAGCTGCGTCCCGTAAATAACAAACTCTTCGAGCCGGCTCTGCCGTCCGCCGCGCGTCCAGGCAAAATAACCGGACAAGCCAATCATCAGATAAAGAAGCGTCCAAACCGGTGCGAAAAGATAAGACGGCGGAGTCCAGACCGGCTTGTTCAGTGCCGTATACCAGCCGTCCGTTTTCACCAGTAGCGCGCCGAGCGCCGGCAAAAAGGCAATCCCCAGAAACAAAAAAACCTGCCCCGCTCTCTTCAGCCTGTTCATGGTTGCACAATACGTCCAAACATTGGAAAGTCCCATCCTGATTTTTTGCCGCTCCTTGTCGGTCGCTTCTTTTTGGAGTACAAAAAGCACGTTCGGAATACCTCAGGTCCGAACATTGGAAATTAATGTCTATTCTCTTAAAAAACCAAACCGCCGAACAACTGCACCGCCAGCTCGGCATTACGCTCCGGCAGGCTCGGATGATTCAGGCCGTCGTCATCCGAAAAGGCAAACTGCCGGAAGTGCAGGCCGAGATTTCTGAAAAGGCGCTGAAAGCTCTCCGCGCCGCGACAGAGATTCCAAATCTGGCGGTTATGGATAAAACCGTTTCGCCGCAGGACGGCTTTGCCAAATACCTCTTTCGCGGCGACGGCCCGGAACCGTTCGAAGCCGTCCGCATTCCGCTGCTGCACAAAGAAGAGGATCAAAAATATATCGCCTGCGTCAGCTCGCAGGTCGGCTGTGCGCTGGGCTGCTCGTTCTGCTACACCGGAAAAATGGGATTCAAACGCAATCTCTCTGCGTGGGAAATG
>JBAYVX010000101.1:0-6856 GCA_041674365.1 Kiritimatiellales bacterium
AGCTATGCGCGGGGTGAAGCATTTCCCGAAGCCTGCATCTGGTTTCTGCTGGGGGCAATGGTGTTTGATACGCTCGACGGGCTGGCGGCGCGTCTGTTGAACGCCAAAAGTCTGCACGGGGCCAATCTGGATTCGCTGGCCGACGCAATTTCGTTCGGCGTGGCTCCGGCGGTTACGGTTTTTGTTTTTATAAAACGCAACTGCCCCGGAAGCTCCCCGATTGCAACTACTTTGATCTGGGCGGTTTCCCTCTTTTATCTGGGATGCACCCTCTGGCGACTTGCGCGTTATAACGTTTTGGCGATCGAGGGGAAAAAAGATGACGGCTGTTTTCTGGGACTTCCGTCGCCGGCGGCCGCCAGCATGATCTACAGCGCCGGATTTTTCCTGCCGCGGCTCAATATGGGTCCGCATCTGTTTTTCTCCTTCCTGCTTGGATACGCCTTTCTCACCGGCCTGTTGATGGTAAGCGACGTCCCTTATCCACACGTACGCCGCTGCGTCTCGGGCGAGCCGCGCATTCTCAGTTTTGTGTTTGTCTGCGTTGTGATCGGATCCGTGGCCATGTTTCATTTGAAAGCCATGGTCATCTGGGCCTATATCTATTTTTTGGTCGCCCCGCTGGCCGAATTGCTGGTCCGGAAACAAGCGGGACGGCCCATGCGGGCATTCCTGTTTTTCCCGTTTGGGAAAAAGTCGGCGCGGCGCATATAAGATCGCCGGATACCACAAGCCGACGGGAAAAGCCTTTGCACTGAGAGGGTCCTTCACGCATAATGCCGCCCTTATGAAAAAACTCTTTCTGCTTTTTATGCTGACGACTCCGGCGCTTCCGGCGCTCTTTGCGCAGACCAATGATGTACCTAAGGCGGCTATCACGAACGGGCCTCTTATTACCGCTATCGACGGTTATGCTGCACGCGTAGACAACCATGTGATCACCTATGGCGAAGTCCGCGAAAGCGTTGCCCCCTTTGTTCAGCAACTCCTGCAAAAATACAAAGGTCAGGAACTGGCTGAGCGTATGCAGGCCGCTTATCTCGACGCCCGCGAATCACTCATCGAAGAAACTCTGCTCAAAGCCGAAACTAAAACGCTTGGCCTGTCATTACCTGATAAAGTTGTCGACGATGAAGTCAACCGGCTCATCCGTGAACGGTTCAATGACAACCACACTCTGCTCACCCGCGCTTTGGCATCCCGCCGTATGACTTTTGACGAATGGAAACAGGAGGTTCGCGACCAGATCACCGTCCGCGTTTTCTACAACCAGGAAGTTATCCGCCGCGCCAATGTCCCGGCACAGGCCGTGCGCGATGAGTATGAGCGAACCAAGGAAGAGTACTTCATTCCGTTCAAAGTCAAATACAGCTACATCCTCATCAACAAAGGTAAAACCGACGAAGATCGCGCTGTAAAACAGAAACTGGCGGAAGACACTCTGAAAAAGCTGCATGACGGAGCTGACTTTGACGCTCTCGCAAAAGAATTCTCCGAGGGCGAAACAGCCACCAGTCCTTGGCGTGAGCCCAAAGATATCCGCGAAGAGCTCCGTCCTGCTCTGCAAAAAACACCCGCCGGTCAAATCAGCGGACTCATCGAAACGCCCGACGAATTCTACATCGTCAAAGTCGAAGAGCGCCGTGAAGAAGGGTATGTCCCCTTCGAAGAAGCACGGCAATCCATTGAGAACAAACTCCTCGCTGCCGAACAAGACCGGTTGCACAACGAGTTGATCAAAACCCTCTCGGCCAAACATTTTATTGAACGCTACTAACCGCGCCAGTGCGCGGAAACTCGAAGTCCGAAACACCCAAACACGAAACAAATTCAAAAGCCCGAACGTTTAAAACTTTTTGATTTCAACAATTCGGATTTGTTTCGAATTTTGGATTTAGTAATTCGTGCTTTCTTATGAGTAATAAAATGAAAATCGGCATAACCTGCGGCGACGTTAACGGCATCGGCCCCGAAATCGTCCGTAAGGCCGTTGTTTCCAAACTCTGGAAACCCGGCATTGAATTTATCTTCATCGGACCGCAACAAATCGATGGATTTTCCAAACATTGGAAAGTTCCGTTCAACGGTCAAATCACACCGGGAAAAATCACTGCCGAAGCGTCTAAAGCCGCCGTCGCCGCCATTGAACGCGCTGTACGCGGGTGCCTCGAGGGCGAACTCGACGCAATGGTCACCGCGCCGATCTGTAAAGAAGGTCTCAAGCTGGCAGGCGTTAACTATGCCGGCCACACCGAAATGATCGCCGAACTCACCGGCACCAAACGCTACGGCATGATGCTCATGGGCAAAGGCTTACGCGTCATGCTCGCCACACGCCACCTGCCGTTGCGCGCCGTTGCGGGAGCGCTGACTAAAGAAAACATTCTCGCAGCCATTGAGTTGACCGGCGAAGCATTGAAATGGTTTGGTCTCGAAAACGGGCGCATCGGCGTCTGCGGGCTCAATCCGCACGCGGGCGACGGCGGCGCGCTCGGCGACGAAGAAATCCGCATCATCGCCCCCGCGATCGAAGCGGCGCGCACGAAAGGCTTCAACGCCACCGGCCCGATCCCCGCAGACGTTATTTTTTTCCAGACCTTGGAAAAACAATACGATGCCGTTGTTGCGATGTATCACGATCAGGGTCTCGGCCCGCTTAAAATGCACGCGTTTGACTGCGGCGTAAACCTGACGCTCGGTCTGCCGATCATTCGCACATCGCCGGATCATGGGACAGCGTTTAATATTGCAGGCAAGGATATCGCCAGTCCGAACAGTATGATTGCCGCTATCGAAACCGCCATCCAGTTGGTGCACAAATGAGTCTCGGCAAACTGTCAAATCCGTCCGTCATCCGCGCGCTGCTCGATTCGCTCGAGCACCGTCCGAATAAAGGGCTCGGGCAGAATTATCTGATTGATGGCAACATTCTGAACATCATCGTCACGGCGGCAGAGATTTCGGCACAGGACAAACTGCTTGAAATTGGCCCCGGTCTCGGTGCGCTGACGCAAGCGCTGATGGCAACCGACGCCAAACTGATCGCCATCGAAAAAGACAAGACGATGGCATCTCACCTCCGCCAACATTTCCAAACTCTGGAACTTTTGGAGGCCGACGTACTCGACGTAAATCTGAATGAGATGTTTTCGGGCGGCATCAATAAGATCGTGGCGAACCTGCCCTATTCGGTCGGAAGCCGTTTTATTGTCAATGCGCTTGAGGCCGCGCCGCTGCCGGAAAAAATGGTGTTCATGGTGCAGAAGGAAGTCGCGGATCGCCTGACGGCGCAACCGGGCGGCAAGACATATGGACCGCTGGCAATCTGGTCGCAGCTTAATTATACCGTGAAGAACATTAAGAATGTCAGCCCGACCTGTTTTATGCCCGCGCCGAAAGTGTGGTCGGCGGTCGTCCGTTTTGAAAAGCGCGTCGCGCCGCTGGCGGTGGTTGAAGATTACGAGCGATTCAAAAAGCTGATTAAGCTCTGCTTCACGCAACGGCGTAAACAAATTGGAACAATCCTTCGGACTCAAGCGAAGCGAGAGGGGCTTCGCGAATGCGAAGCAACGACCGCAGGGAGTGGCAATAATGCACCGGAATTTTTCCAAAGTTTGGAAAAATGCGGCATCGATTCCGCCGCGCGCCCGGAACAGATTTCCATCGAACAGTGGGCTGCGCTAGCGCGTTGAGAATTTATAAATCGTCTGTGATTTATACGGCACACCGGGACGCAGGATGGTGTTCGGAAACTGCGGCTGGTTGGGCGAATCCGGATAGTGTTGAGTTTCGAGACAAAAACCACCGCGGCGCACATATATGCAGCCGCCTTTCCCTTTGTGCATTTTGTTTAAAAAATTTCCTGTGTAAAACTGTACGCCGGGCTCTGTGGTCCAGGTTTCCATGATTCGTCCGCTGACCGGATCTTCCGTGCGTGCGGCGAGACTCAGCTCTCCAGCTGTTTTTTTATTGAGGCAGAAGTTGTGGTTGTAACCGCCGGCAACCCGAAGCTGTTGGTCGTCAGCATCAATCCGCTCACCGATGGCATGCGGGGTGCGGAAGTCAAGCGGAGTTCCGTTAACTTCTGTTTCATAACCGTACGGGATGTCCGTTTCGTCCGTCGGGAGAAATGTATCGGCATTGATTGTCAGAATCTGGTCTCCGACAAATCCGGCCTGATGACCCGCGAGGTTAAAATATGTATGGTTGGTGAGATTAAGCGGGGTTGCCTTTGTGCTTTCCGCTTCGTAATCAATTTTAAATTCGTTGTCATCTGTCAGCGTATAGGTCATGACGGTTTTGACTTCTCCGGGAAAGCCTTCTTCGCCGTCAGCGCTGACATATGTCATACGAATCGCATTTTGCGCTTCGAGAATTTCAGTGGCCCAAATCACTTTGTCGAACCCGCGCAGCCCGCCATGCAACGCGTTTGATCCATTGTTTATAGCAAGCGTGTATTCCTGGCCGTCGAGCGTGAATTTTCCTCCTTTGATCCGGTTGGCGAACCGTCCGACAACACAGCCGAAGTACGGCGTAGCCTGCACGTATTCTTCTGCACTGTCATGCCCGAAAACGATGTCGGCCAGCTTCCCGTTTTTATCGGGAGTTTCAAGCGAAACAATCGTTCCTCCGTGATTCATAATCCGGATTTTGATTCTGGCGGAGTTTGTGAGCGTGAATAGCTCAACGTTTTCTCCAAACTGGTTTTTTCCAAAAGACTCGTTTGTTACCGACATGGTTTTCTACCTTTCTGCGTTATTGCGCTCCCGATATTCGCGGGGTGAACAGCCTGCATGTTTATGAAAAATCCGGGAAAAATACAACGGATCATCGAATCCAACCGACTGCGCAATGACAGCAACCGGATGGGATGGCTGATTCTTCAGAAGCTCTGCCGCCCGCTGAAGACGAAAAAAGCTCTGATACTGTTTGAAACTGCGGCCAGTCATTTTTTTGAAAAGCCGTGTGACGGTCGATGGGCTGCGCACGGTCATTCGCGCCGCCTCCTCTAGACTCAATACTTGCTCCGGATGCTGCTGTATCCATTCAGTAACCGGCTCGATTAAGTCATAGTCCTTATGATGGATGAGTTGACTGCGAAGAATCAGTTCGAGAAGCTGGCTGAACATGGCGAGCAGCATTTCGATTTTCTCTTCCGGGAAAACCGTGCTTTTTTCGAACGCCTGCTGAAGTTTATTATTTCCCCGCGTCTGTTTCCACTTCTCTGCATACGGCGAAGTTTCCGACGCAGAACGACTGCGGAACTGCCCAATCATGACAAATCCGGCAAGTTGTCCTTCTGTAAACAAAGGGGAAACTGCTTCGCGCATTCCTCCGTGACAGGTGTAAGAAATCATTTCGCTTTCCTGTAGCGCGGCATCCATCATTTTTCTGTCGAGTTCCCGGCAGCAGGACTCAAGACCCAATTCTCCGCGCAGCATCCGGCAATATGAACAGTTCGTCCGGCCTTCGGCATCTGGATAAAGGATTTTGCGATCCGGCCCGAAAAAAGAAATCCGTGCACCGTGCAATTCGGTGTAGAGATCAAACACCTCGGCCACTTTTTGGCTGATTGTGTGATTTAACGTAGTTAGCATTGGATAAATAACGCATGTTTTGATCGAAATGTCCATATCTTTGCAGTTTTCGCCCATGGAAAAAGCGTGTTGAGCACGGCATACTGTTTCTTTTCAATTAGAGAGTTATTTTATGAAAAAAGATGCTGTAATCGAACGGGCCGTTGCCGCGCACATCGAAAATTTTGGTAAAGAGCCCGAGTCTGTCGCTTGGGCGCCGGGCCGCATTGAGGTTCTGGGAAACCATACGGACTATAACGACGGAACTGTGCTTTCCGCCGCCATTGACTGGGGGCATTGCTTCTGCATCTCGCGATCCAGTCGTTGCGGCATCCACCTATTCGCCGTTGATGTTGACGAAGTAGTCCGCTTTGAAACCGGCGATACTGAAAAAGTGGCGGGCACAAGCTGGGCCAACTACATTAAAGGGGTCTTTCACTATATTCAGGAACATCTGGAACAGTCGATCAGCGGACTCGACTGCACTTTTTTCGGATCAATTCCGATGGGTGCCGGGCTTTCAAGCTCGGCGGCACTTGAAGTCGCCGCCGCCTATGCGGTTCTGAAAATCCTGAATACCACGATTGACAAAAAAGAAATCGCCCGGCTGTGCCGCAAAGCCGAGCATCAGTTTGCCGGAACCAACTGCGGGCTGCTCGATCAGTTCTCCAGTATTTTCGGACGTGAGCACGGACTGATTCACTCCGATTTCCGAACATTGGAAGTCCGTGATGTCAACCTCGCTCCGGATATTGCCTTTCTTGTCATTAATCCACACGTCAAACACAGTCTGGCCGATTCGCCCTATAATGAACGCCGCGAGCGCTGCGAACAGGCCGCCGCACAGCTGGCCGAAATTCTTCCGCATCCCGTTACCGCTCTGCGCGATGTTTCCCGGCAGGAATTCGAGCAGAATCGGAATCTGATCGGCCCCCGCGCGGCGCAACGGGCCGCACACATTGTCGGCGAAATTGATCGCGTCGAAACCGGCGTTGAGCTGCTTAGGGTCGGTGATATTGAAGCCTTTGGCAAACTGCTGTTCGAATCTCATCGAAGCTCGATTGAGAATTTCGAAAACTCCTGCCCGGAACTGGACATCGTTGTCGAAGCAGCTCGCGAAGCCGGGGCACTCGGTGCGCGGCTTTCCGGCGGCGGTTTTGGTGGAAGTGCTATTGCCATGGTTCTCTCCTCCGAAGCAAAACGAATCGGAGAAAAAATCAAGATGTTATGTAAAATCAAAGGTCTTCAGCCGGAAATTCTCGACATCATACCGTCTGCCG
>JBAYVX010000102.1:0-6819 GCA_041674365.1 Kiritimatiellales bacterium
TCGTTTTCACCGAACAGAAAGCGCAGCGGCGTCATGCCGATTACTACAACCTGTGCGCGGCGCGTGGCATCTTCGTCGGTAATGTAGCGTCCAAGGATTGGAACTTCCGCGCGCATGGGCGCATAGTCCGGTGAAACCCCGTAGGCCGTGGTGGCCCAGTTTTTGGAACCGTACTGGAGCTGGACGCCGCCGCGAATACTGGCCGCCGCGCTTTTAACATGCGGCACCTGTGCGACGGCGGCGACATCTTCGAGCACCATTCGCGAGATATCTCCGGCGGCCAGTCGCACACCCTGACTGCTGCGCGAAGCAGGTCGGATGCTTAGCAGGTTGGAACCAAGCCGGGAAAGCTGTTCTTTCACCGAAGCTTTGGCTCCGAGTGCAAGCGAAACCATTGCAATGACGGCGGCAACACCAATCAGAATGCCGAGTGCAGAAAGAAACGTGCGCGCTTTGTTGTGCCAGAGCGCACGCAGGCTTTGGCGGGCGAGGGCGGTTCCTTCACGCAGAACCGCCAGCCAGCTTCTTTTCTTTGTGCTTTCACGCAGGAGCTCAAGCACTTCTTCTGTTGCTTCTTCGTGGATGACCGGCGTTTCGTTGCGGCGGTCTTCATGAATTTCGCCATCGCGAATGGTGATGATACGGTCGGCATGTTCAGCAACTTCGGTGTCGTGTGTGACGAGTACAATCGTAAGCCCCTGCCGGTGCAGTGCGCGGAAAAGCGCCATGATGTCCCGGGAACTTTTTGAATCGAGATTACCGGTTGGTTCATCGGCCAGGATAATGGAGGGATTGTTGACGAGTGCGCGGGCAATGGCGACACGCTGCTGTTGTCCGCCGGAGAGTTCATTGGGACGGTGATGTACCCGGTCGCCGAGGCCGACACGCTCGAGCATTTTCTGTCCGCGATGACCTGCTGAAGTATTACCGGAATAGAGCAGGGGCAGGTTGGTGTTTTCGAGCGCCGAGGCGCGCTGAAGAAGATTAAACTGCTGAAAGATGAAGCCGATGGTACGGTTGCGCAGGCGTGCCGTTTGCGTGTCGGAGAGGCCGGTGACGTTTTTACCGTCAATTTCATATGTTCCGCTGTCCGGCCGGTCGAGCAGGCCGATGGCATGCATCAGCGTCGATTTGCCGGAGCCGGAGGTGCCGATAATCGCAATGAACTCGCCGTGTTCAACGGTGAGCGAAACATTGCGCAGGGCGTGTACGGTGTACTCGCCCATTTGATAGCTTTTGCAGATGTTGCGTAAGCGGAGCATGGCGGTTATCGCGGTCCGGGCCGGCTGGAATTTTGCGAATTCGTGCTGGAACGGGAGCGGCCCGGCAGGAACGGATTCGAACCACTCTCTTTTTTACGGACAATTTGCGGAATGAGCACCTCGTCACCCGCCTCAAGTCCTTTGGTGATTTCCGTAAACGAGTTTTCACTCAGACCGGTTTGAACCAATCGCGTTTCCGTCTCTTTGCTGTTTTTGCCGGGCAGGCGTACGAAGACTTTTTCTTTGCGGTATTCGAGTGCCGCAGTCGGAACCGCCGGAACATCTTTATGTTCTTCCACCAGGAAGGTGAGTGTAGCGGTCATGCCGCTGCGGGCGAAATCCGGCAGGTTTTTCGGAAGCACATCGACTTCATACATGGTCACATTGCTGATTATCTTTGAGTCATAACCTATATTTCTGACCGTTCCGCTAAAAACGGTATCCGGATAGGCATCCAGCTGCATGCTCACGTGCTGTCCGGTAAAAATGGATCCAATATCGGTTTCGTCCACCTGCCCGACAACGATCAGCCGGTCGGCAATCACCAGCACGGCGTCGCTGGCGCTGATGGTCTGTCCCGGCTCAAAACTGCGGTCAATCACCGTTCCCGCCATTGGCGCAACCAGCGGGGAGGCTTTATAAATGCTCTCCCAGTATTTCAGATCCTCTTCGCTTTTAGCGCGGGCAGTATCCAGCATAGTGGCGCGCTCGATCGAGCTGATCCATGCGATGATCTGATCCTTTTTAACGGAGTCACCTTCATTGACCAGAATCTGTTCAATGCGGCCGGCGACCGGCGACTTCACATTCAGTCGGTTATCCGGGCTTACCTGTCCGGTGCTGTCGACCGTCTGGCGCAGTGTTTTCAACTCAACCTTTGCCGGCACAAACTTCTGTGCTTCAGCCAGTACGGCAACTTTTGCCTTATGCATTTTATAAAACCAGAAACCGCCGCCGGATAATGCGAGCGCAATGAGAAGTAAAATGAATTTTTTCATAATCTGTTCCTTATTGAATCGAACTCAGACCCATCGTGTTCTGCCACGCGGCTTCCGCCTGATCGGCCGCCCTCCGGCTCGACAGCCAGTTGCGCTGGGCGGTAATCAGCTGCGTTTCGATCGTGTCCCAGTCCTGAAAACTGGTCAGGCCTTGCTGATACTGCGCCCGTGCCACCGTCGCGCGTGTTTCCGAGGCTTGCAGCAGTTCTTTCTGCACGCTCATGGCGTCATAACTGCTGCGGTAGGTGTTAAGCGCGGCCTGCAGGCTGTCCATCAGATCCAGCATCGTCTTCTCGGCATCCAGCCGGGACTGCTCGCGCTTCAGGCCGGCGGCGATGATATCCTGCGAAAGCTGTCCGCCGGTGAAGAGCGGCAGCGAAACCGCGATCCCCGTCTGCCAGCTTTCGGTTTTGACATCGCTTTCGCCGGAGCCCGTCAGACTGGCGGTAGCAATAACCTGAGGAAAACGTGCGCTGCGTGTAATAATAAAACCCTGCTCCGCCGCCTTTATGTTGGCTTGGGCTGAGTGATACGAAGGGGTTTGGCTCGCCAGTTCATCCAGCGACACCCCGGACGGCGGATCATCCGCCCGCAGCTCGCCTTCGAGTGTGAAGGGGGAAAACTTCTGCTGCTTCATCAGGCTGGCCAGCCGGCGCTGCGCCAGTTCCAGCGAGCGCCCGGCATCTTTAACATCATAAAGAGCCTGTGTAAGCTGCGCCTGTTTCAGCATCAGAGAGTCTTTGTGCTCACGCCCGCCCTCATAGCGCAGCTCTACCAGCCGGGCATTGTCGGCGCGGCGCGCTGCAATGCTTTTCATCAGCTCCACCAGCTCCTGAGCATAGAGCTGATCCGTAAACGCTTTGCGGAGGTCATATTGAATATTGGAGCAGGTCTGATCGAAATTGGCCTTTTCCGCATAGAGTTCGGCTTCGGTTTGTGTTACCCGCGCGCGATCGCCGAAACCGGAAAAAATCGTGTAGCTGGCGTTCAGCGAAGCCGACAGGCTTTCCGTCCCGTCCCGTCCACTGCCTTTCGTTTTGCTTTCGCCGACCGAGCGGTTGGCCTTGGCTGACACATCAGGATAATAAACCGACTGCTGCGACTTCAGCGCAACTTCTGCCTCTTTGAGCTTCAGGCGCGCAATTGAGAGCTCAAGATTGTTCAAAACCGTGTTGGAAAAACAGTCCTGCCACGTCAGCGTATCGTCAGCACGAAGGAGCCCTGCCAGTGAAAGCAGAATGACCGCCGCAGAAAACCGAAGGAATTTAGATGACGACATAAACGCAGACTATAACGCCTCTCCCCGGAAAATTATTGCCAAAATCTGAGAATTTTTTCCAACCCTTGGAAAAACGGCGGCTACTTCTTCGCGGGCGGTTCTTTGCCGAGTTTGGCGAGGACGGCTTTGAGGTCGGCCCACGCTTCGCCTTTTCGTCCGGGCGAGCGAAGCAGAAAAGCAGGGTGATAGGTCGGCATGAGGTCAATACCTTCGTAGGTACACAATGTTCCGCGGAATTTGGTAATGGCGATCTCTTCCTGCAACAGTCCCTGCACGGCCGTCTTGCCGAGAGCGACGATGATTTTCGGACGGATGAGTGCAATCTGTGCTTTAAGATAGGGAACGCAGGCGTTCATTTCTTCCGGAAGCGGGACGCGGTTGCCCGGCGGACGGCATTTAACGATGTTGGCAATGAAGACCTCTTCGCGGTTGTAGCCCATTGCTTCGATCATTTTATTAAGCAGCTGACCCGCCGCGCCGACGAATGGACGACCCTGCGCATCTTCGTCTGCGCCGGGGCCTTCGCCGACGAACATGATGTCGGGGTGATTCGGATTACCTTCGCCGGGGACGGTGTTTTGACGCGATCCGCTTAGCGGGCATGCGGTGCAGACGCGGATTTGCCCGGCGATTTCTTCGAGCGTTTTTCCAGTGACGCAAACGCTGCTTTGTGAAGATGAGGGGGTCAGTCCGATGTTTTCATATTTTTTGTTTGGAGTATTAAAATATCGGACTGACCCCTCTGTTGATGACCCCTCTGTTGACGCTGTCGGCTTTTGAGCCGGAGTCGGTTTGAGTGCGGCGAGTGTTTCCGGAGAAATTTCCAAGGTTTGGAAACCTTCCTCTTTTTTGTATTCGAGGAAGTCGTTCAGGTTCTTCGCAAACTGCCGGACGTCTGTCATGATTACAGCTTTTTCTGCGTCTGCGGCACTTTGATGGAGAGCAGCGCGAAGCGGACGGCTTCATCGCGGTCGCGCAGCGGGGTGATTTGCACGCCGATATAAACCGGATCGCTCATGCCCGGAAGCTGAAGCCAGCTGAAACCTTCGGTAAGGGTTTTGCGTCCGAGAACTGCATCGTTAAAAAGATCACGGAATTCATGATTGATGTCGGGTTTAAGCACCGATTCGATCGAGAAACTTTTTCGCTCTATGCCGAGCGCTTTTTGCGCGGCTGGATTGAGCAGGAAGACCTCCTGATGCAGATCAATGGCAGAGAGCGGTTCAGCGGAACGGTCGAGCAGCATGTCAAAAGCGCGGGCATGGATGGAGACGCGGTCGGCGCGCAGCCGGTCATAGGCTTGCAACCGTTCGGCGACCCGGTTGGCCAGGCCTTCCAGCCGCGAGACTTCGTCGGTGAAGCGGCGGCGGGTGCGAATGCCCGATTCGTAATCGTTGGCGAGCAGCAGGCGCAGGAATTTGAAGAGTCGGATGCGGAAGCCGACGATACGGAGGGTGAGATAGCTCCAGCAGAGCAGACCCAGCAGGAAGAATATGTACATGCTCCAACGGATCGGCTCGTCGGCCTGCGGCCAGACAATTAATCCAGCCGTCAGTCCGCACAGAGGCAACAGGAACCATAAGATGGTGAGCAGATTGGGAATCATGGACGACTCCTATTGATTTGCAAAACGTTCAACGTTTTTATTGCTGCCGACGATCAGCAGCCGGTCGGTTTCTTCGAGAATATCGTCGGGCTTCGGCACGTCTTCAATGGATTCTTCCAGAGTGCGTTCGCCCTGTTCATTGATGGCGGGCACCATTTTTTTGATGGCGACGATATTGACGCCGAATTTATTGCGTGGATCGAGCACGCGCAACGTTTTGCCGATAAATTCGGCGGGCACCTGAACTTCCACGATGCTGTGCCCTTTGGCCAGCGGGATGTACCGCGTGATACCGGCCGAAGCGAGGCTGGTTGCCACAAAGCTGCCCATCTCTTTTTCGAGATTGATCACATTGTCCACCTCGAGCATTTTGAGAATTTCCTGCTGAAGCGGGCCGAGCGCGCGCGTCCAGATGCGGTGTACGCCGATTTTTTTGAGCAGGATCGTGGTGAGCAGATTGGCTTCAATATCTTCGCCGATGCAGACGACGGCGACATCAACGTTTTTGATGCCGACAGCCCTCAACGCATTTTCGTCAGTCGAATTCAACGTGGCAGCGTGGGCGACGGAATCTTTGATGGCTTCGACCGGTTCGCGGTCGCGGTCAATGGCCAGCACTTCGACCCCTTTTTCGGTCAGTTCGCGTGCGACGGAACTTCCGAATCCGCCCAGTCCGATTACTGCAATGTTTCTCATATCAAACCTCCACGGAAGAATGGAATGGTGGAATACTAGAATGCTGGATTATGAATTTTCACCCTGAATCGCAGTTCTCAACATTCTGTTTTACCATTATTCCATTGTTCCTCTATTCCATTATTCCGAGCCGTTTTCGGCTCGTCATCCTATCATAATGCGCTCTTCCGCATAGCTGTATTTTGCCGGACGGACAACTCTCAGCATGAAAGCAAAGCCGATGGTGAGCGGGCCGAGACGGCCGATAAACATCATCAGCGTGATGAGGATCCGGCCCAGCAGGCTGAGTTCCGGCGTCAGCCCGGTGGAGAGACCGACAGTGCCGAAGGCACTGACGGTTTCAAACAGCACATCTATAAAAGGCTTCTGTTCAAAAACGGCCAGCAGCATGGTGGCGCCGCAGACAAACAGCAGGGAGGAGCAAAGAACCATAACCGCTTTTTGAATCACTTCGACCGGAATGGTGCAGCGATAGAGCTCGGTCTCTGTGCGATGGTTGAAGCCTGCGCGGATCACCGCCCAGAGCACGGCGGGCGTGGTGAGCTTGATCCCGCCGGCGGTACCGCCGGGGCAGGCACCGATAAACATAAAGATAATGATGAGAAAGAGAGTGGCGGGCTGCAGTGCGCCGATGTCGCAGGTGTTGAAGCCCGCTGTGCGGGTTGTGACAGACTGAAAGAGTGACACCAGTAAAGCCTGATCCGGCTTCATGCCGGCCAGTACGCGGTTGTGCTCGAGCCAGTAGAACAGTCCGGCACCCGCCAGAATCAGTCCGCCCGTCCAGCTGAGCGCAAGACGGCTTTGGATACGGAATTTATGTTTCGGTCCGCCCCGGCGTTTCAGTTTTTTAATGAACGCCTGATAAAAGTCGCCGATCACGACAAAGCCGATGCCGCCCAGCACGATCAGCCCGCCAATGATTGCATTAACCGGCAGGCTGTGCTCAAACCAGGTCAGGCTGTTGCTGAAGGTGGAAAA
>JBAYVX010000103.1:0-6664 GCA_041674365.1 Kiritimatiellales bacterium
ACCTGCGAATAGATGCGGCCCGTGGTGATATTGTCGCTTTGTTTGGCGGAAACGCCGGTAAAACGCTCGTAATGGCCGAGATCGAGATCGGTTTCGGCGCCGTCGTCGGTGACGTAAACCTCGCCGTGCTGATAGGGGCTCATGGTGCCGGGATCGACATTCAGATAGGGGTCGAGTTTGAGCATGCGGATGTTGAGTCCGCGGTTGATCAGGAGACGTCCGATGGATGCAGCAGTAATGCCTTTTCCGAGTGAAGATACAACGCCGCCGGTTACGATAAGATATTTGGCCATGTTTGGTGTGTCCCGTAGTCCGATTTATTTTTCTCCTGCTACGGGAAGGCACTTTAAGGCGCTCGTGCGGGGTTGTCCAAGGAATAGTTTCCAATGTTTGGAAAAAGTTTGCCGCTCCTTTATGTTGCTTTATTTGGGGTGCCCAAAGCACTTCCGCAACAGCTCGGATCCAATTATTGGAAGGAAATGAGTGTTAACCCCGTTTTTGCTTATAAGCTTTGAGCACTTTGATGTAGTTGGCTCTCTCGAATTCGCCGGAGTTGGTAACGGCCCGCTGACCCATGGCTCCTTTGATCTCATCCACAGAACTGTATTCCTTGAGATTCATCCATTCCTGCAATTCATTGAGCAGTGTCGAAACATAGTCAGGCCCATGGATAAGCAGGGCGGCGGCGGTTTGAACTGCATCGGCTCCGGCCAGCAGGTATTTGACAACCTCTTCACCGGAATGGACGCCGGTTGATGCGCCTAGAGACGCATTGAGTTTGCCGTGCAGCATAGCAATCCAGCGTAGCGGAAGGCGGATGTCGCCAATGTCGCTCAAATCGAGCGAGGCTTCAATTTCCATTGCATCCAGATTAAAATCGGGCTGATAAAACGGATTAAACAGAACCAGCGCATCGGCTCCGGCTTCATCGAACTGTTTGGCCATGTTGGCCAGTGCGCTGAAATACGGGCTGAGTTTCATAGCCACAGGAATGCGGACCGCTTCCTTGACCGCTTTGAGAATGTCGAGATGCCGCTTTTCGACTTCTGTCCCGGTTTCTCCGGTGTTGCTGGCGATATGGTAAATGTTCAGTTCAATGCCGGCGGCTCCGGCCTGTTCTATTTTACGGGCATAGATTTCCCAGCCCTTTGTGGTCACTCCGTTGAGGCTCCCGATGATTGGAATATCGGTGCAGGCAACGGCCTCATGAAGATGCTCAAAATAGGCATCCGGATTGATGGTATAATCCTCCTGTGAAGGGAAGTACGGGTGGTTTGCTTTTTCGACCTGCTCTTCGAACAGCGAAAACATGACAACCGCCGCCGCGCCGGCATCAGCCGTTCGGCGGAGGTCATCGAGGTTTTGAGATAAAGGCGAGGAGGCGACAAGAACCGGGTTTTTAAGGCTCAACCCCATGTACGTGGTTTTTAAATTTACCATCATTCAATCCTGCCCGGGTTTCGATCCGATGGTTATTCAGACGGTTCGAAGTATTCTTTGGCCGCGCCGCATTCCGGACAGACCCAGTCTTCGGGAAGGTCCGCAAAGGCGGTGCCGGGGGCGATGCCGTTGTCGGGATCGCCGACGGCCGGATCATAAATGTAGCCGCAAGGTACGCAGGTATATTTTTTCATTTGGTTATCTCCTGTTGTTTTTTGAAAACTACATGATCTTGCCGAGATTTTCCATAAAGGACATCCGGCGTTTGGCATCTTCTTCAGCCTGCTGGAAGAGCGCTTCCGCTTCTTTCGGGGCGGTCTTGAGCAGGGTGGTGTAGCGGCGTTCACTGCGGATGAACTCCTGGAAGTTTCCGGTCGGCGGTTTGCATTCCCAGACGAAGCGCTTGCCTTCTTCGGCGGCCGGGTTGTAGCGGTAGAGCGGCCAGTAACCGCACTCCACGGCCCGTTTTTCTTCGGCCTGCGTTTTCATCATGTCGATACCGTGCGCAATACAGGGGGCATAGGCGATGACGATCGACGGGCCGTCGTAGGCGGCCGCCTCCATCAGTGCTTTCTGCGTCTGCATGCGGTTTGCACCCATGGAGATCGACGCAACATACACATAACCGTAGCTCATGCACATGAAGCCGAGGTTCTTCTTGCCCGTCCGTTTTCCGGCTGCGGCAAACTGTGCAACCGCGCCGAGCGGGGTGGATTTCGACATCTGACCGCCGGTATTGGAGTACACTTCAGTGTCGAGCACCAGAATGTTCACGTTTTTGCCGGAAGCGACCACGTGGTCGAGTCCGCCGTAACCGATGTCATAGGCCCATCCGTCACCGCCGAATATCCAGACACTCTTGTCTGCAAAGTAGTCGGAGAGTTCAGTAATTTTTGACAGGACTTCTTTCAGTTCACCTGAGGCCGTTTTAAGCGCGCCCGGCAGAAGCATTTTGACGGCGTTCTGTGTAATGACTGCGGCGTCGTTCGCGGTGTTACCCGTTTCGAGCGCTTTGGTCATCGCGGCGGCGAGATCCGCATCCACACCCAGTGTGACAGCACGGGCGGTCAGCTCGTTGAGCATCTTGCGGTTGTTGTCCACCGCCAGACGCATGCCGAGACCGTATTCCGCGTTGTCTTCGAACAACGAATTGCCCCATGCCGGACCGCGCCCCTCTTTGCTCTTGCAGTAAGGAATGGCCGGGAAGGTTCCGCCGTAGATGGAAGAACAGCCGGTAGCGTTTGCAACAATCATGTGCTCGCCGCAGATCTGGCTGACCAGTTTGACGTACGGTGTTTCACCGCAACCACCGCAGGCACCGGAGAACTCAAACAGCGGCTTTTTGAACTGCATGCCTTTGAGGGTGGTTTCAGCTGCACCGTCGAGGACATTGTCCGGAAGGGTTTCGAAGAATTCGGCGTTCTTGCGTTCGCCGGCATCGCGCTCTTCGGGCAGTGTTTTGAACTCAAGGGCTTTGGTCTTGGCCGGGCAGGTTTCAACACAAACGCCGCAACCGGTGCAATCTTCGATATAAACCTGAATTTTATACTGCAGGTCGCGATCGTTCTTGGTGGTTGACTTGAGCGTGCAGAAGCTCTCCGGCTTGCCGGTCAGATCTTTCGGATCCATCTGCTTGGCGCGGATAACCGCATGCGGACAGGCCATAACGCACTGGTTACACTGTATGCAGTTTTCGCTGACCCAGTGCGGAACACGCGGAGCAATACCGCGTTTTTCCAGCGCGCTGGTGCCGGTCGGCAGAACGCCGTCGAACGACATTTTTGAAACCGGAACATCGTCACCTTTGAGCAGAAGAACCGGTTCCATCACATCTTTGGCGAAGCAGCCCGGAGCTTCATTAATCAGAGTGGTCGGAACAAACGATTTGGTAATCGTTGCGGGAACCTTTACCTGTTCGAGAGCGGCGCAGGCTTTGTCCACACAGGCCCAGTTCATCTTGATGATGTCTTCACCTTTTTTCGCGAAGCTCTTTTTGATGGCGTTTTTAATCAACTCAATCGCCTTGTCCTGCTCCAGCACGCCGGAGAGTTTGAAGAAGGCTGTCTGCATCACCGTGTTAATGCGGGCGCCCAGACCGACTTCCGTCGAGATTTCCAGTGCGTTGATGTTGTAAAATTTGATTTTGCGCTCAAGGATGATTTCCTGCATCTCGCGTGTCAAATGGTCGAACACTTCGCTGCTCGGAATTTCCGAGTTCAGCAGGAAGGTGCCGCCCTCTTTAATGCACCCGAGCATGTCGTAGCGTCCGATATAGGCCGAATTATGGCAGGCCACAAAGTCGGCTTCCTGAATCAGATAAGGATAATTCACGCTGCTTTTGCCGAAGCGCAGGTGCGAAACCGTGATCCCGTAGGATTTCTTCGAGTCATACACGAAGTAGCCCTGCGCATTCATGTCGGTATTGTCGCCGATGATCTTGATCGAGTTCTTGTTCGCGCCGACGGTTCCGTCGGAGCCGAGGCCCCAGAACATGCAGTTCACTACATCCTTGGCTTCGATCCGCACCGGAGGGCCAACCTTTAGAGACAGGTTGGTTACGTCGTCGTCAATACCGACCGTGAAGCCGTGGAACGCGTCGCCGTCAATGTGATCGTAAACCGCCTTGACCATGGCCGGTGTGAATTCTTTGGAGGAGAGGCCGTAGCGGCCGCCGATAATCTTGATTCCCTTGCCGTCGAGCGCGGTAACCACGTCGAGATACAGCGGTTCGCCGAGAGAACCCGGCTCTTTCGTGCGGTCGAGAACGATCACTTTCTTTGCAGTTTCCGGCAGGCAGCTGAGGAAGTGTTTCGCGGAGAATGGACGATAGAGGCGGACTTTGATCAGGCCGAGTTTTTCGCCGTTGGCATTGAGATGATTGATCGTCTGCTCAATCGTATCGCAGGCCGAGCCCATCGCGATGATCACTTTTTCGGCATCCGGTGCGCCGACGTAGTCGAACAGGTGATACTGGCGTCCGATCTTGGCGGCCACTTTATCCATATACTCCTGCACGATTTCCGGCAGAGCATCGTAATATTGATTACAGGTTTCGCGGCCCTGGAAATAAACATCCGGGTTCTGTGCTGCCACCTTAAGCATCGGCGATTCGGGACGCAACCCGCGCTTGCGGAAACGTTCGACAAATTCCGGCTCCAGCAGTTCTTTGATTGTATCGTAACCGATTTCTTCCACCTTCTGCACTTCGTGCGAAGTGCGGAAGCCGTCGAAAAAGTTTACGAACGGAACTTGACCTTTCAGGGTCGCCAGATGACTGACAATCGCAAGATCCATCGTTTCCTGAATGCCGTTGGCGGCCAGCATGGCCCAGCCGGTATTGCGGACGCTCATCACGTCGGAATGGTCGCCAAAAATCGAGAGCGATTGCGCAGCCAGCGAACGGGCCGACACGTGGAAAACCGCCGGCAGCATTTCGCCCGCAATCTTATACATATTAGGAATCATCAGCAGCAGCCCCTGCGACGCCGTAAAGGTTGTCGTCAGCGAACCGGCGCTTAGCGCACCGTGCACAGCGCCTGCGGCACCGGCTTCGGACTGCATTTCTGTCACGCTTACGACGGAGCCGAAAATATTTTTACGACCCTGGGCGGCCCAGGCATCTGCATACTCACCCATGTTGGATGAAGGGGTAATCGGATAAATCGCCGCGATTTCGCTGAAGGCATACGCTACATGCGCCGCCGCTGTATTTCCGTCGATGGTAACCATTTTCTTACTCATACCTGTGCTTTCCTCCTAAGGATTTGCCTTGTTTTGCTAAATTTTGTCAAAACCGCCGTTACCGACGCCCTTTAATTGCGAATTTTTGCGTTGATTCGCGAAAAACAACAACCCTTGCAGGTTACGGTTTCTGCATATGCCACGCAAAGCGGAGAGAATTTCAGAAATCGCTCTCAAACAGAAGTCTTTTTTCCGTCAAAAAGCGGTTAAAACCGAATTGATATCCGGTTTCTTAGGAAAGTTTTTGCCACTTCCTTCGGTCGTTGCTTCGTACTAACGAAGCCTCTCTCACTTTGTTCGGGTCCGAAGCTTGGACACCATGATCCGGTCGAGTAGCGCGGCGGAGACGAAGCGGCGGGCGAAAGCCCCGAAATGGGCGACAGCGGTGACGCGGGCGCGGATCTTCGGCTTCGGACTTTCCAAACATTGGAAAATTTTCTCAGCGACCGCTTCCGGCGGCTTCATGAAACGCTCAGCGGTTCGGGCCGCCTTGCCGGCTTTGCGGGTTGCAATCGCTTCCTTATAGAAAGAAGAAAAAACGGAGTCGGGATTTTTCGGGTAGCGGTCGGTACGGTGCGCCAGATTTTCTGAAAACTTCGTTTCAATCGGTCCCGGCTGAATGATCGAGACAGCGACGCCGGAATCGAACAATTCGCGGCGCATTGCATCAGAAATCGCTTCAACGGCATGTTTGGAGGCGGAATAAATTCCGGCAAAGGGGAGGCTCAGTTCACCCAGAACGGAGCTGACATTGACGATGCGGCCATAGCCCTGCTTGCGGAAAATCGGAATAAAGCGGTTGGTCAGCTCCTGCAGTCCGAAAACGTTGACTTCGAATACATCACGAAACATGGTGCGCGGAGCGTCTTCGATGGCCGAGGTCAGCCCGAAGCCGGCATTGTTTACAATCGCGCCGAGTTGTCCGTTGAAGCGACGGAGAACCTCGTTTGCGGCGTCGGCAATCGATGCGCTGTCGGTCACGTCGAGCTGAACCGGATCAAATCCTTCGGCGCGGAGCATTTCGAGGTCGGCGGCTTTGCGGGCGGTCGGAGCGACCTGCCAACCCTTTTTCTTAAGGAGTTTAGCTGTTGCCAGTCCGATACCGGACGAGCAACCGGTCACTAAAACTGTCTTTTTTCCAATCATTGGAAAGACAATGCCCGATTTTTCCAATGGTTGGAAACATTTCTTCCGATGTTTGGAAAACGGCAGGCCGCAACGCAGTTGCTTTGGAAATTGACCCTCTTTGTGCGGTGGGATACTCTCTCCGCCTTTGGGAACCAACGCAATATCAAGGGGTTTTAAGCATGGCAAATACGGTTTTAATCGGCGCACAGTGGGGCGACGAGGGCAAGGGCAAGGTTATTGACGTTCTGACCGCGAACGCGAATTGGGTTGTCCGTTATCAGGGTGGCAATAATGCGGGTCATACAGTCGAAATCGGCGACCAGAAATATGTTCTGCATCTGGCGCCATCGGGCAT
>JBAYVX010000104.1:0-6617 GCA_041674365.1 Kiritimatiellales bacterium
AATTCGAAATAGCGGTCGTAAATCCACCAGGCGAGGGCGTTTTGTTTTTCGTCGAGTGCCCGCTTTCCGGCGGCGAGCAGCGCATCGGCCGCGGTGTCGCGCGCGGCAAAGCGTTCACCGGTGTAGGCGGCAACGGTTTTTGCGCAGAGCGGATCGTTGAGGCTGATGTAGCTGAGCATGAGTTCGCGCAGCGCGGTGACGGCTTCGTCGCCTTCAGGATACTGATTGAGCGTTTTGAGATAGGCGGGTGCGGCATCGGCGTACTGTTTGTCGAAAAAGAGGCGGCGCGCAACGCGGAAGGCGCTTTCTTCCATTTTGGAACGGTTGGCACCGAGATCGATTTTGACGGTTTTGCCCTGCTCTTCAAAAAACGTTTTAAGCGCCTGCGCTTTTTCCTGCGCCTGCGGGCCCCATTCGCTGTCGCCATATTTGGCGTAAGCGTTGTAGAACTGAACGAGCGCGGCATCTTTTTTATCCGCATGTTCGTAGCAGGCGCCGAGCAGATAACGCGCACCGGCAACAGGAGCGATTGAGGCGCTGAGCGGATCGCTGATTTTTTTCAGCGTCTCCAGCTGTGTTTCGAGCACCGACTGCGCCTCATCCCATTCGCCTTTACGGATCATAATGTCCGCCCAGATGACAACGGCCTGACCGAACCAGAGGTCAAGTCCGCCGAGCTGAACATCTTCGCAAAGTTTCTGCGCCCGATCCGGGTTTTCTTCAACGAGCAGTCTGGCGAGTTTGACTTTGGCCGGGCGCGTGGATTTTGCCGCTTCCTTCGGTCGCTGCCCCGCATTCGCGGAGCCTCTCTCACTGCGCTCGGATCCAAGGTTTGGAAACCCTAGAACTTTTTCGTATAACGCGCGCGCGGATTTCACGTCGTCGCGTCCCTCGAGAAGCTCACCGTAATTGAATGCGGCCTGCAAGGTGGCATCATCGGCTTTTTCGACCGACTCAAAATATTTTTTGTAGGCGGCTTCGGCAGCGGGGAACTGCCGGACGCGGTTGGCGGTTTCGGCAAGAAAGAGCCAAAGGCTTTGTTGATTGTGGATCGCCGATTGCTGATTGCCGATTGAAGAAGTTGCTTCCTGGAATTTTTTTTCGGCGATGAGGATGCGGATGCGCAGTTCGGGCGCGGATTTTTCCGCGTCGGGAAACTGTTGCAGTGTGCGGTTGAGTACGGTGCGCGCGAGATTCGGGAATCCTTCCGCAGTGAGGCCTTCGGTAAATTTGAGTTCGTCATCAACGGTCGCTTCTGCCCGGAACAGTCCGACGAGCAGAACCAAAAGAATAAGGCGGCGGCGCATGCCCGCATCCTAGCGGGACAGCCGTATCGGAGAAAGAGTTTTTGACAGGATTAACAAGATTTACAACCCGGGTTTTCCAATGCTTGGAATTTTTGAGGCGACTTTTTCCAAACCCCGGAAGACGTGACCGGAGCGTCGCGGCTGAAGCGGGAGTACCGATCCACAACTCCAATTATTTCAGCTCCCGCTCGTTAGAAAAGGCCGAGCTGTTCGGGCTGTTTTTCGTACTGCGGGAATTTCATGGGCGGCTGTTTGGCCAGATCGAGCAGCGCGTGAACACTGGCGGGTTGCCCGGCTTTTTCGAGCGCTTCGACGATGCGGGCGAAAAGGAGTCCGCAGTAAACGCTGTCTTCTTCGGCGCGATGAAACGTTCCGTTCGGAAAGCCGAAGTGGCGGACGAGGGTGCCGAGTTTGTAGTTGAACATGCCGGGGAAAATAATCCGGGAGAGCGCGCAGGTGTCCAGAATGACGCCTTTCGGCGCACGGGTTCTGTGCTTCTCAACGGCAGCGAGCAGGAATTTGAAGTCAAACGGCGCATTGTGGGCGACGAGCGGCAGATCGCCGCAGAAGTCGGCCAGCCCGGAAAGAACCGTTTCGATACGGGGTTGTTCAGCAACCATTTCGTCAGTGATGCCGTTGACGGCGGAGGCCTCTGGCGGGATCGGGCGCCCGGGATTGATCAGCGAGCAGAAGGTTTCAATCACCTCGGTTCCGCGAAAGCGAATGGCGCCGATTTCGACGACGGCATCGGTTTTGGGTTGAATTCCTGTGGTTTCCAGATCGAACGCAATGAAGTCCATGCGGTCTCTTATACTGAATGTGCCAATCGCGCTCAAGGCTTGGCACGGTTTTATTGTGCGAGTATGCTGACGGCAGAAAAAGGAGGCATCATGAAAAAAGCAAGTGTGATCGGAGCGGCGGTTCTGGCGACAGTTTTTTTATGCGGATGCAATCAGAAAGCGGCGGCGGATACGTCGGGAATCTGGACGGCGGACTATGATGCGGCGCTGAAGCAGGCTGCGGCTGAGAATAAATATGTCCTGGTGAGTATCAGCGGGTTGCAGTGGTGCGGCTGGTGCAAGGCGCTGGAAAGCGAAGTGTTTTCACGGCCGGAATTTATTAATTATGCCAAAGACAATCTGATCTGCGTTTTGCTCGACTTTGACTACTCCGGCCATTCAACAAATGCGGAATTTGCCAAACAGCACGAAATGTTGCTGGGAAAATTTCAGGTTCAGGGATTTCCGACGGTGTTGATTTTGAATCCAAAAGGTAAAGCAGTTGTTCGTGACGGATATCAGCGCGGCGGCGCCGCTAAATATGTTGAGTTCATCAAAAGCGTGATCGCTGAGGACAAAGCCAAATAGGTTGCCGCTTCGCTTCTTTTGGCAACGCCAAAAGCACTTTCGGGATACCTCAGGTCCAATGATTGGAAAACGAAAAAGCCGCTCCGTTTCCGGGGCGGCTTTTTGTTTGCGCGGGTGAAGCGCTTTATTCTTCGCCGCCGCGGACTTTGCCTTCAGCGCGGCGTTTCTTGATCACTTCTTCGGCGATCGAGAACGGTACGGCTTCGTAGTGTTCGAAGTGCATGGTGAATGAGGCGCGTCCCTGCGAGAACGAGCGGATGGTGTTCGAGAAGCCGAACATTTCACTCAGCGGAACGAATCCGCGGATGAGTTTCATGCCGCCGCGGCTGTCCATGGATTCAATACGTCCGCGCCGCTGGCAGATGCTGCCGGAGGCCGGGCCCATGTATTCTTCGGGCGTGGTGATCTCAATGGACATGATCGGTTCGAGCAGCTCGGGGTTCCCTTTGAGGAAGAGCTGCTTGAAGCCTTGGCGACCGGCGATCTGGAAAGCGAAGTCGCTGGAGTCGACATCGTGGTACGAACCGTCCACGAGGTTGACACGCATATCGACCACCGGATAGCCGGCATACGGGCCGCTCTGCAGCGCCTGAATGACGCCTTTTTCAACCGACGGGATGTATTCCTGCGGAATGCGTCCGCCAACCACCTTGTTATTGAATTCGAATCCGGATCCCGGCGGGAGCGGCTCGAGTTCGAGTACAACATGGCCATACTGCCCGCGTCCGCCGGACTGCTTGGCGTGCTTATAGGAACCGCCTGATGGCGCCGTGGCGGTTTCGCGGTAGGCCACTTCCGGACGTCCGGATTTGGCCTGCACGCCGAATTCGCGTTTCAGACGGTCGACAATAATTTCAAGGTGCAGCTCGCCCATGCCGGAAATGATGGTTTCGCTGGTTTCCTGGTCGAAGGCGACGGTGAAGGTCGGATCTTCGTCCGCCAGACGATGCAGGGCTTCGCCGAGCTTCTCGTTGTCCATCTTGCTTTCGGGAGCAACGCTGATGGAGATAACCGGGGCCGGGAATTCCATGGCTTCGAGGTAGATCGGTTTATCTTTTTCGCAGAGCGTGTCACCGGTCTTGGTTTCGGTCAGACCGACCACCGCGACGATGTCGCCCGCGTAGGCGGCGTCAATGCCTTCCTGTTTGTTGGCGTGCATGCGCAGGATGCGGCCGACGCGTTGCATTTTGTCGCGCGAGCTGTTGTAAATATTGGAACCCGCGGTCAGCGTTCCGGAGTAGATGCGGACATAGGTCAGCTTGCCCATGTGCTTGTCGGACATGATCTTGAATGCCAATGCGGAAAGGGAATCATCGTCCTTCGGTTCGCGGGTAACATCCGCGCCGCCTTTTTCGCAAATGATCGGCGGGATTTCATTCGGCGCGGGCAGAATGTGAATCACGCCGTCGAGCACGCGCTGAACACCTTTGTTTTTGAAGGCCGATCCGCAATAAACCGGAACGACCTGACGGGCAATGGTGGCTTTGCGCAGAATGCCCCAGATTTCCTCTTCGGTCAGCTCCTCACCGGCGAAGTATTTTTCCATCAGTGCCTCGTCCTGCTCCGCGCATTTTTCAACCAGATTATTGCGCCACTCTTTGGCCTGATCCACCAGCTCGGCCGGAATCGGCGCTTCGCGAATGGCTGTTCCTTTGTCGTCGTCGTAATACACCGCGACCATCTTGACCAGGTCAATGATACCGACAAACTCATCAGACGCGCCGATTGGAATCACGACCGGAACCGCATTGCCGCCCAGTTCTTTCTGGATGCCTTCGACCACGCCGAAGAAGTCGGCGCCGATGCGATCCATTTTATTAATGAACGCGATTTTCGGCACGCTGTATTTTTCAGACTGGTGCCAGACGGTTTCGGACTGGGGCTGAACGCCGCCGACCGCGCAGAACAGGGCGATCGCGCCGTCGAGAACGCGGAGCGAACGCTCCACTTCCATCGTGAAGTCCACGTGGCCGGGGGTGTCGATCAGCGAAATCATATGATCTTTCCACATGGTGCTGGTGGCGGCGGAGGTGATCGTAATGCCGCGTTCCTGTTCCTGAACCATCCAGTCCATAACCGCCGCACCGTCGTGCACCTCGCCGATTTTATGCGATTTCCCGGAGTAATAAAGGATGCGCTCGCTGAAGGTGGTTTTGCCGGCGTCAATGTGCGCCATAATTCCGATATTACGGACTCTGGATAACTGTACTGCTCTGGCCATGGTGCTGTCCTCGTTTAGGTTCGGTTCTATATCCTTATAAAAGAGCCGCGAAATATGGCGTTTCGGCCCCGCGCCTTCAAGCGCAAAACCGTTAAAATTTGATGTTCCAAGGGTTGGAAAAAAGCGCACGGATTTTTCCAAACATTGGAACTCCGGACAAAATAGTTTCCAGGGATTGAACCTGAGGTACCCCGAAAGCGCTCTTGGCTATGCCAAAAGAAGCGAAGCGGCAAACTACTGTTGCGCTTTTTTGAGCCGCCGGATGGAAACGGTCTTTTCGTAGAGCGCTTTGCCGACGATCGCGCCGGTCAGATTGTCGCAGTTGAGCGCCGCCAGCCGCCGGATATCTTCTTCGCTCGAAACGCCGCCCGAAGCGACCACGTTGCAGGAAACCGCCGAGCAGATTTTGCCCATTTCAAAAGCGTTGACGCCGTCGAGCATCCCGTCGCGGGACGTATCCGTATAAATAATGGTGCCGACGCCTGCCGCGGCCACCTGCTTCGCCAGATCCACCGCTTCGATCTCGGTCGTTTCCACCCAGCCTTTGGTCTGCACTTTGCCCTCGCGCGCATCAATGCCGACCGCGATCTTCTCACCACCGAACTTTTGAACCAGCCGGGTCAGCTCTTCGGGGTGTTCACAGGCGCGGGTTCCGAGAATCACGCGGCATACGCCGGTCGCCAGCAGCGTCTCAATATCTTCATCGGTGCGAATGCCGCCGCCGATTTCGACCGGAATTTTGATCGCGGAGCAGATTTCACGCAACACTTCCGTATGAACCGGATGCCCGGCAAACGCGCCGTCAAGATCGACGACATGCAGAAACTCGCCGCCCGCCCGCACCCAGTGCTTGGCCATCTCGACCGGAGAGTCGGAATAAACCGTCTCCTCGTTCGCCAAGCCCTGCTTCAGGCGCACGCACTTGCCGCCCTTCAAATCAATTGCCGGAATAATCGTGATCATTGGCAGGGAGAATACGCACTCAAGGCCGGTATGACACGAAAAAAAGGCGGCTTCGGTTGCGCCCGGAGCCGCTCTTCCTTTATAACCGCCGCCGTGAAACAAACCTTTTCAGAACAGCTGAACCGCTGCGAATGCTGCCCGCGCCGCTGCGGCACCGACCGGCTGGCCGGAAAAACCGGTTTCTGTAAAGTTGGCGGCGACATCCTGCTCGCGCACGCCGGGCTGCATTTCGGCGAAGAGCCGCCTATTTCCGGAACGCGCGGCTCGGGAACCATCTTTTTCACCGGATGCAACCTGCGCTGCGCCTTCTGCCAGAACTGGCAGATTAGTCAGGAGTTTGATGCAAGGTGGAACGCGACCTCCGGGCGCGTTTTAAGCGTGCTCGGAGAGCCCGCTCCACCAAAGGCAATAAGCCCCGACCAGCTGGCCGACGAAATGCTCCGGCTTCAGTCCGAAGGCGCGCACAACATCAACTTCGTCTCGCCGTCGCACATGATTTTTCAAATGGCCGACGCAATCCAAGCCGCTCGTGAAAAAGGACTTACCGTTCCGGTCGTCTACAACTCCAACGGCTATGACTCCGTCGCCGCGCTCCGGCAGATTCGCGGACTGGTCGATATTTATCTGCCCGATATTAAATATATGGATAATGCGCTCAGCCGGAAATTTTCGGCGGCAGATGATTATGCCGACGTCATTCCCGGCGTTCTGCGCGAAATGTTTGACCAGGTCGGACTGCTGGAACTGGACGATGACGGC
>JBAYVX010000105.1:0-6612 GCA_041674365.1 Kiritimatiellales bacterium
ATTTGCTCATCAGAGGAAACACGGACCAGGTTGAAAAGCACTTCAGCGCCAGAACCGACTTGGCTCCGGACAGCTCGCGCACCTGCTGAATAATCTCTAGATTTTTCAGCAGCTTCGTTTCGTCGATCAGATAGTAGGGGGTCGTTGGTTTTGCCATCAGATTGCCTCGCTCTAAGTGTTTTCAGGGGCGCAGTGTGCAGAAACGGGACAGCGGTGTCAAACCCGTGGAAAGTCATCGAATGATCCGTTATTGACTTGGGCTAATTGCGGCGAGAAGCATTAACCGCAAAAGAACACACAGAACGCAAAAATTCCAAACATTTGAACTTTCAATTGACATCTGTCGGCTATTCCTTCGCGCTCTTCTTTGTGCGAACCCTTATATTCGTCGTTTTTGCGTTCCTTGTGATCTTTCGCGGTTAAACTTCCCGGGTTCCGTGCTATAGTCTCCGGCCATGAGAGAAGTCACAAAGCTTCCGCTGGGATGTCTGGCTGCGATTCTGATCGCCATTGCAGTCTGGGTGGCGGTGCAGTTTATTCTGGTTCCGGCGCTGGAAAAGGATGCCAACCGTCAGGGGCATAAACTCAAAGACTACACCAACCGGCTGTTTCACGGGCGCTGATTTCAACCGCGAATGCACGCGAATAGACGCAAATTTAAATCAACAGGTATTCCAACACCCCGGAGAGACAATCTTGTCCGACTTCCACTTGCCTCTGAGATTGGCGTTCATTAGCGTGCATTCGCGGTTCGAATTCTGTTTCTGTGTTTTCTGTGTATTCAGTGGTGAAGAATGAATTCTGTAGATGTCATTATTGTCGGCGGCGGAGCGGCGGGAATGTTCGCCGCCGCGGTGCTGGCCGAAGAAGCGCCCGAAATGAAGGTTCTGGTTCTTGAAAAAGGAGCTCGCCCTTTGGCCAAAGTCCGTGTCTCTGGCGGCGGACGGTGTAACCTGACGCATCAATGCTCCGATATCCGCGAGTTTGTAAAAAACTACCCGCGCGGCGGGCGCGAGCTGATCGGCCCGTTCCACCGCTTCGGCCCGGCGGAAACGGTTGAGTGGTTCGAGTCGCACGGCGTTCCGCTCGCCACGCTCGACGACGGCTGTTTGTTCCCCAAGTCCGACACATCGGAAGATGTAATCAACGTTCTGCTCAAAACCGCGACGGCTGAAATCCGGACAAACTCGGAAGTTTCCAAGGTCTGGAAATTCGACGGCGGCTTCAACGTCAAGCTGGCGAACGGCAAGCAACTCAGCTGCAAAAAACTGCTGGTAGCGACGGGCGGCGGCGCATTTATTGAAGGGCTCGGCCATACGATTGAACCATGTGTGCCGTCGCTCTTTACCTTCAACACGTCGGATAAAGAGTTCACGGCGCGGGCAGGAATCGTTGTCGAAGATGTCTGTGTCAGCGCAGGCAAGCTGAAGGCGGAGGGCGCGCTGCTGATTACGCACACAGGAGTCAGTGGCCCGGCGGTGTTACGGCTTTCGTCGTTTGGTGCGCGCACGCTGGCGGAAACAAATTACCGCTTCGAGATGAAAATCAACTGGCTTCCGTCGATGAGCGAAGAGCAAATTTTCCAAACATTGGAAAAACAGCGTACCATTTCACCGCGCAAGCAGGTTGGAACGTGGTCGCCGCTCGGTCTTTCTTCCAGACTTTGGAAACTTCTGGTGGCGCGCGCAGGTGTGGACGAGACGCGCGAGTGGGGCGGATGCTCCACGAAGGCGCTGCGGCAGCTCGCGGCGCAGGTGAGCAGTTTTATTCTTCCAATCATTGGCAAAAACAAACACCGCGAGGAGTTTGTCACCTGCGGCGGCATCCGTTTGAAGGAGGTGAATTTCCACCCGACCAAAGGGAGAGAGGCCGAGCAAATGCGCGGCAATGACCGAAGGGAATGTCAAACATTGGAAAGCCGTCTGGTTCCCGGTCTCTATTTCGCGGGCGAAGTGCTCGATATCGACGCGCTGACCGGAGGCTTCAACTTGCAGGCCGCCTGGACAACCGGTTATCTCGCCGCGCAGGCGATTATCTTGGGTTGACTCAAGGTATTCGATATTCCTTTTTCATCCAGTCGAGTGCTTTGTCGGCCAGCGGCTGCGGCAGGACGGCGACGTTATCTTGATAGATGTCGATATGGTATTTCGGGATGTGACTAACAACGAATTGTGCCTGATAATCCACATTCCGTCGATCCTGGTTTCCAAGCAGGACGTAGGCGCGCAGGTTGGGGTTTTTCAGCAGGAAGTCGGGATGAAAGTCCGTTTTATCGAATCCGCGGAAGTCGGGTTCCTGCAGAATAATTCCGGCGACCGGGCGCATAGTGGCAAATATGGCTGACGGGACTCGACCGGCAATAAAACGGTAGTCTCTGGCGATGCGGAAACGCGCGGTGGCGTCATCAAACGCGGCAAGGAAGTTTCCGTTCATCGTTTTGCCGATTTCCTTTTCCTGCGTGACATCTTGCAGAATGACAATCAGCCATTTCTCTTTGCGAATGCGTTCTTTGACGCTGTCCCAGAGCGCGGGTGATTCTAGGAAAAGACATGAATAATACCGTTCGTCCGATTCGTAATAGCCTTGCGGGATGTACACGTCGTATCTGTAGTTTCCCTGTGCGGGACGAATGGAATCCGGCAGGGTTTTCCAGTCTTCCGTTTTAGTATAAGCACATGCGATCTGAATCACATGGTCTTCCGGATAAAGCAATTTTTGCTTTTCCAGTTCGGCCTGTTTCGCTGCCCGGATTTTTACCGCTTCCGCCGCCAGCCGATCCGCCTCCTGCGCATATTTCTGCGAAAGATCGGCTTCGATCAAAGCACCGTTTCGCAGGGTGATCGTGCCGGTTTTGTAGACCAGGATTTCTTTATCACCGGCTTTCATGGAGCCGGACGGTTCACCCAGCTCTGCAATGACCGCGGCGCGGGATTCCCCTTTTTCAATCGCCCCGGCGGACAGACCCGCCAATAGCAACCCGGCAAACAGGAACCTTTTCATGACGTAAAGCCTACTGCGTCACGCTAAGAAACTCAACGACATCTACTCAGAAGGAATGCGCCCGAGCAGACGGAGCAGTCCGTCGAGAATGGTGAGCGGATGCGGCGGGCAACCGGGAATGTAAAGATCGACGGGCAGAAGAGAATCCGCCCCGTTGTTGACTTCCGGATGATCAATGTACGGCCCGCCGGAGATTGCACAGGCGCCGACCGCAATCACGATTTTCGGATCGGCAACGGCGGCGTACGTATCAAGCAAAGCCGACTTCATGTTCTGCGTCACGGGGCCGGTGATGAGCAGTCCGTCAGCGTGCCGCGGCGAGGCGACGAACTGGATTCCAAAGCGGCCCAGATCCCAACCGACGGTGCCGAGCACGTTGACATCGGCTTCGCAAGCGTTGCATCCGCCGGCGCTGACTTCACGAAGTTTCAGCGAGCGGCCCAGCAGCTTTTTCAATTCACCGCCCAGTTCCTCGGCGAGCACCAGCGCTTCTTCCGATTCAAGAACGAGCTGTTCATGACGGCGGACGGCAAGGCGGTAGTCATCGCTGTGGGAGATGGCGTTTTGCGGGCAGGCCAGTTTGCAGTCGTTGCAGAAGAGACATTTTCCTAAATCAATCACCGGTTTTCCAATGGTTGCCACTCCCTGCGGTTGTTGCCCCGCAATAGCGGCGCCTCTCTCACTTCGCTCGGGTGGAAAAGTGATTGCCCCGACCGGACACGCGTCGGCGCAGATTCGGCAACCGTTGGGGCAAAGCGTGGTGTTGATCAACGGACGTCCGCGAAAGCGGTCGGGTAGCGCGGGCGGCGGCGCGTCCGGGAAACGGATGGTGCGGTGCTTCTGATGAATCCGGGCTCTTAATATGTCGAACATGGTTTTGTTCCTTTTATAAATCGTGGCCGCAGTAGGAAAGGTTGAAGCTCTTGTTGCAGAGCGGGAAATCGGATATCTGCTGGTTGCGCAGTGCATAGGCGAGACCCATCCAGTTATGAAAAGACGGATCAACGACCTTGTAGCGTTTGATGGCTCCGGTTTCTCCGGTGAGCGCCGTGTGGCAGAGTTCGCCGCGCCAGCCTTCGACCAACGAGACGGCGAGATGGTTTGGCTTGAGCGCCTCGGTTTCACTTTGCACGGATCCGGGCGGCATGGCCTGAAGCTGTTCGCGGATGAACGCAATGGACTGCTTGATTTCCAGCCAGCGGACATAAGCGCGGGCAAAGACGTCGCAGGTGCTCCACGTCGAGAGCGGCAGCTGAACAAAGCGGTAGATGCCGGACGGCTGGTCGTGGCGGATGTCCTGTCGTAAGCCGGATGCGCGGGCCGCCGGGCCGACAATGCCGAGCGTTTGACAGACGTCTTTCGGAAGAACGCCTTTTCCTTCGAAGCGGGCGAGCACGGACGGAGCATCGAACAGCAGTTCAATGGCGTTATCGGCATCTTTTTCGCCGTCGGTGAGCCGTTTCTGCAGTTCGGCAATCCGCGCATCGTCCATGTCGTAGCCGGTGCCGCCGGGACGGATCATGCCGCGTCCGAAACGGTTGCCGCAGAGCAGGGCGGTCATGTTCAGAAAATCGCCGCGGATGCGTCCGCAGTAGGATGCGGTCGGCAGGAAGCCGACATCGTTGGCGATTGCGCCAAGGTCGCCGATGTGGTTGGCGAGCCGTTCGAGTTCGAGCGCGATGCCGCGCAGCGACTGCGCGCGTACGGTTTTTTTGCAGCCGGAGAGCGCTTCAACGACCTGGCAGTAAGCGGTGGTATGTCCGATGGTTGTATCGCCCGCGAGCGTTTCGGCATAATGCAGCGCCCGCTTCATCGGCTGCGTGACCATCGCGTTCTCAACGTTGCGGTGCTGGTAGCCGAGTGCGATTTCGAGATGAAACACCTGCTCGCCGTGGCACTGAAACCGGAAGTGTCCCGGCTCAATGATTCCGGCGTGAACGGGACCGACAGACACTTCATGGATGTCTTCGCCTTCCACGCTGTAAAAGTCGCCCGTGCCGGGCAAGATATCTGTGTTCGGATAACGAACCGGCTTGAGCCACGGATGGCCTTCGGGTTGCACGCCGTATTGTTCGGCAATTTCACGTTCGAAGAGATGGAGCTGATGACATCCGGGTGTCAGAGACGGAAATTTTTTGCCTTCGACGCGGGAGGAAAGAATGTTCAGCCGGTTGTGTTCATCGTTGGCTAGAATCATAAAAAGATCGAGGCTTCCGGGCATGCCGGTTTCAGCGCCGAAGAACGAAACGGCGCGTTGTCCGGCAGAGAGTTCTCGCTGGACGATGTGCTGGAAGGTGTCCATGTCGTGCCGCGGAATTTGATCGAGCGCAATGGTGCGTCCGTTGGCGGTGGTCAGCATGTTAGAAGAATTCGTCATGGTTGAGTCTCCAGAAAAGTAACCGCCTGATGAAGCAGGTTATTCAGTGGCGCGGGAATATGCAGTCCGAGCATCAGCACCAGTGCGAGGAGGATGATCGGCGGAACAATCGTGAGGACGCCTTCGCGGTAGGCGGTGCGCGGTGCGGATTCAGGTGCGTTGCCTTGAACCACTGTGAGCACGGTGGCTCCCATCCCGACGAAAATGACCAGCAGAAAAATCAGAAAGAGCGCGCTGGCGACAAAATGTCCGCTGCTGAATCCGGCGTTCAGAATGGAAAATTCGCTGATGAACGGCCCGAACGGCGGCGAGCCGGTGATGGCCAGAAAGCCGGTCAGGAACAGCGCCGCTGAAACAGGCAACCGTTTCAGTGCGCCGTGCACTTTGTCTGTACTTGTGCTGGCATAGGAGCGGTGGATGTTTCCTGCGGACAGAAACAGAATGCCTTTGGTCAGTCCGTTGTTGAACACATGCAGCAGCGTGCCGAAAAACGCCGGCGCGCCGATACCGAGTCCGAGAATCAGAATGCCCATGTGCTCGACGCTCGAATAAGCGAGCATGCGTTTATAGTCCTGTTGTCCGACCATGAAGATGCCGGCGACCGCCATGGAAAAGAGTCCCATGAAAATGAGCATCGGCGAGACGAAGAGCGTTTCTCCGGCGGCGGCGCAGATCTGATAAATCCGCAGGATACAGAGAAACGCGCAGCTGGTGACGCCGCCGGCCAGCAGGGCTCCCACCGCGCCGGGAGCTGCACCGTAGGCGTCCGGCTTCCACGTGTGCATCGGCGCCAGACCCATCTTGGTGCCGTAGCCGACCAGCATGAGAACAAACGCGGCGTGCAGCCAGGGTTTGGAAAGCTGCTGCGCGCAATTCAGCAATTCGCTGAAAATCAGAGTTGGCTGAAGACCGGCGTGGAGCGAAGCGTAAGCGAGGAAAAATGTGCCGAGCAGCGCCAGCGCGATGCCGACGAAGCCGATCAGCATATATTTCCAGGTGGCTTCGATGGAGCGCGGGGTTTTGTTGAAATAGATCAGCGGCGCGGTGCATAGCGCGGTGGTTTCAATCGCCATCCACATGATGCCGAGGTGCCGGGACCAGGTGACCAGTGTCATGGTTCCCAGTGTGCAGCAGAGACAGGTAACGAATATGCGGTTTTCGCGGCGCGGATGATATTTGAGATAGCCGACCAGATAAAACGAGGTGATCAGATAGAGCAGGCTGATCAGCAGCAG
>JBAYVX010000106.1:0-6591 GCA_041674365.1 Kiritimatiellales bacterium
CGGCAGTGAAATTCCATCCGATGGAAATGTTGCTTTTGCCCGGGATTTGAGAATTGCTTTTCTGCCGCAGGAATTTGCGCTGGACGAAAACCGCACCGTTTATGATAATATTCGCGACGGGATGAGTTTCTTCATCGAACTGCTGAGAAAATATGAATCACTCCCGAATAATTCACCGGAACATGATTTGCTGGAACGTTTGTTGTCTGAGCATAATGCCTGGAATGCCGACAAGAAAATTTCCATGGTAATTGACAAGCTTAATGTTCCGGACAGTCATCGTTTGTGTTCAACCTTGTCCGGCGGAGAAAAACGCCGGGTGGCGCTGGCGCGGGCGGTTGTCGCCGAACCGGATTTGTTGCTGCTGGACGAACCAACTAACCATCTGGATACGGATACAGTGGTCTGGATTGAAAATTTTCTAGCTTCCTATAACGGAGCGTGTATTTTTGTAACTCATGACCGCTATTTTCTCGACCGGATTTCCACCCGGATTGTTGAGTTGGATAACGGCAAACTTTATTCCTATGAAGGTTCTTATGCTGATTACCTGGAGACTAAGGCGGAACGCGAAGCCGCGGAAGATGCCCAGGACGGGAAACGCCGCAAGTTTCTCCGTTCGGAAATAGAATGGGTCAGGCGTTCGCCGAAAGCCCGGTTACGCCGCAATCTTGGACGGGTTAAACGCTATGATGAAATCGCCGCCAAAACCGGACCGGAGCGGGCAGGGGAGATTGACCTGATTATTCCGCCGGCCTTACGGTTTGGCAATAAAACTGTTGACCTGATAGACGCAGGAATTGCTTATGACAGCGCGCCACTTTTTTCCGGTTTTGATTTTGAATTTGAACCGGGATCAAAGATTGGCATTGTCGGAAAAAATGGCGTAGGCAAAACCAGCCTGCTGAAAATGATTACCGGAGAACTCAAGCCGACTTCCGGAACGGTGAAAATTGCCCAGACAGTTGAATTCAATTATGTTGATCAGGGACGGCTGAAGCTCAACCCTGAGAACACAGTGTTGGATGAAATCGGCGAAGGCAATGATTTTATCATCGTTGGTTTTGATAAAATTACCGTGTGGTCGTATCTCAAACGCTTTCTGTTTGAAGATGAACGGATTAACACGCAAATAAAATATCTTTCCGGCGGAGAAAAGGCCCGGCTGATTATTGCCAAAATTCTCAAGGCTGGCGGCAATTTTCTGATTCTGGACGAGCCGACCAACGATCTTGACCTGTCCACGTTGCGTTTGCTGGAAGAGGCTTTGGCGGTTTATGACGGTTGCGTTCTGGTTGTGAGTCATGACCGTTATTTCCTGAACCGGGTCTGCCAGGGGATGTTGGCGCTCGAGGGCGACGGAAAAATTCATTACAGTCTGGGCGATTATGACTATTACCTGACGAAACGGCGGGAACGTGAAATCGCGGCGGCGTTGGCGGCGAAAAGTGTAGCGGAAAAAGATTCCGCCGCTAAATCGGAAAAACCAAAAAACGCGCCTAAAAAACTTTCCTACAAAGATCAGCGCGAACTCGATTCGATGGAGGAAACCATCATGAAAGCCGAAGCAGAAGTCGAACGGCTGGAAACATTATTCGCCGCTCCTGATTTTTATGAAAAATACGGCAGCAGAACGGCTGAATTGCAAGCTGAACTTGCCGCCGCGAAAGCTGCACTCGAAAATCTTTTTGCCCGCTGGGAAGAACTCGAAACTCTGAACACATGACTTGGGGGATTTTAGCTTGAGACGAATTCATAAAAAAGTTTCAATTGAGAGCCCGGAAAAGTCGTTTCTGTTTGGTTCAGCTGGTTCATGAGCGACGTTACTATTTTGTCCGTTTTGGCATTGTTTGTATGGTGTAAGCAAACGCGGAGCTTTTTGTTTTCGTTATCGGGATAAATATCCGCTGATGTTTGGAAGATATTTTTGATGATATTCCTGCCGGTATCGCGGTCGTATAGCGTTAGTTCCGGTATGATAATGTTGGACATGGCAATTTCACTGCGGTAGCAGATCATTTTGATGATGTCGATGAATTTCTTGCGTCCGCCATCGAGCATTTTAAATTTAAAATCTTCCGGAAGGTCTTTAATCTGAATATATTTCGCGGTAACGCGTTTCTGTTCTTTTTTTGTTTTCAGTGTTTCCTGGAGCTCTTCTATTTCAGCGGTAATTTCACCCTGTCGCGCTTCATATTTTTTTTGTTGTGCGTTTGTCGGGTCTGGCGGCAAGGTTATTTCGCTGCTTTTCCGGTGTCGCCGGTCCAGTTTTGTGTTGATAGATCTGATGTCTTTTTCCAGGCCTCTGAATGTTGGATTTATCACCTCCACGGTCTCGTCAACGTCAATCTTATGATATGACGCAAGTGCATCTATATTAAATTCTTGACGACCATATCTGAAGAAGTTTTCCTGCGACTGTCTTGCCTTCATGTGACTGATAACTGCATGAGCTTCCGGGCGAAAATCGCCGGTCACAATTGACACCTGCCGATGGTCTTCGGTCAGATAGCGTACTTCCCGCGCCTGGTAATCTTTCACCGGATAAACAGTGCGTTCGGCGATTTTTACTTCAGTGATTGTTCCGAACACGGTTTCTCCGGTGAAGGTGGAAAATTCTGCTTCCGGCCAGTCCTCTTTCGGGTATTTATTGTAAGTTTGACAAGCGATGTGATGTGAATCCCATAGCTCTTTAAAAAGTTCCATGCTGAACCCTTCCCGGTCAAAGATAATCACCAGGCGCGGAATATTCTGTTGGATTTGCTCTTCAGTCAATTCCGGCGTGAGCTTAAGCAGTTGCGGAACTATCTGGTTTTTTAAAGCGGCGATAAGGCCGATGGCAAAAGGAGTTGAGACCACAAAAAACGGATTGCCGGTGGCGTCATTGACCCAGAAATCAGTCATTCCTCTCAAACACAGTTTTTGCCGGGGGACGTAACGGTAAGGGAGTGGTTCGTCGCCGAAATACGTCCGGACATGACCGTCGAGATAGAAATTGCCGATTACGCCATCGTTTTTCGGGGATATCCACTCCTCGGCGCGAGTTCCAATCCAGCCGTCAAGCTTGGAGTCGTTAATGCCATGCGACAGCTCGTCAATCTTCTGCCTAATCGTTTTCTTGTCCGGAATACGGTCAAGGCCAATTAACCGACCCCATTCGCCAGCCGGAACATCGTTGAGCTGATTAATGTTTTCCACACGCGCCAGAACCATAAAGGCGATGACCATAAAAATATCGTGGATGCGATAATATTTGTTCGCAAAACAAAAAGTTTCGAGCGAATCAAACAAACCATTGGCATAGAGCGCGGGCAACGCCAGAAGCAGTCCGCCGTTGAGCAACCCGGAGGCCGGACTGAAAGACGTTTGAGCGGAACTCTTGCCTAAGGCCGCAAGAATGCGACCGGTCATATCGGTGCAGGCATTTCCCTGCGGTTGCTTATAATCATCAACATTGCGCTCGCTTTGATTGCTTACCGCAATCTTTTTTTTAGAATGAGACGACCTGCGTTAATGGCTTTATTCAAAGTGTTGGGTTTGATGCAGAGCTGCCGGGCAACCTCGTTGGGAGCTTCGCCGGAGGCAAGCAGTTGCTGCGCAGTCGCAAGCACATCCGGAGTTAGAACTGGCGATGAACGCACTGGGCGTTGAGAAAAAAATGCCTTCGTTCCACCGTCTCGATACTTTTTTACCGCACGATCAACATAGCTTTTAGCTAACGAAAGCCCACGCATTATCTCGCTGTTCGTGCAATGGCCAAGGCAGATTAATAAGGCTATCGCCAGTTGAAAGCTCTTGGAATCATCTTTGCCATGAGTGTAAAAGGCCAGGCAATAAAGATAATAACACACCGTGTTCGTACTTTTATCATACTCGTAATACACCTTCTCATTGATTGAGTTTTCGCCTTCAATAAAAATCGGAAGAATTGGTTGCGCCATCGACAGCCTCGCTTTTAAGGATTTTGTTAGCTCATAACTTAGCGAGTTTAGTCTCATCTGCAAATCCCAAAAAAAAGATTTCCTCGCAGACAGGTCATGTGTTCAGAAACTAAACGCATTGAGCTGGAAAACTAGGTAAAAACACAAATTACAGAGCTCGGCAAAGGGGGCCAGTTGAATGTCGGCACTACAACTTATACGCTTCCGTCAGGAACATTCGCAAGCTCACATGAATGCTTTGCGCAGGAAACAAGGAACTTGAAAATCAAGCAAAACCCGACTTTCAATTATAGCCACGCGCCTGCTCAAGTAGTGAGCTCTGAAATTCACTTCGTAATAAAATCCTGCATAATCTCATTTTTGATAAAGAAATTCCCATTGTTTCACGTCTGAATTTTTCAGCAATGAAAAAATAATATTGATTTTTTTTGAGAAACCGTTGACAGATGTTTTGTTTTGTTGTATAATGTAACAGTATGAAACACTATGGAATGAGATTATGGAACTTTTAGCTGTACAATCAAAGACTGACCAAGTTATTTCGTTTTTGCGGAATACAATTAAAAAGGGCGAATACGCCCCCGACAGTCGTTTGAATGGCGTGAGAGATTTGGCTCAACAATTCAAAGTCAGCACTCGCGTTATCAGTAGCGCACTGGAAACTTTGCAAAAAGAACGTTTGGTGCGTTGTGAGCACGGACGCGGTATTTTCATAGAGCCTTGGTCAGAAGATAACATGATTGAAGTCTATATGTTACTATGGGGAATGGAAAACAAGCCAGTCATCTGGTTTAATGAATTTATTAAAATGACTTATCCGCCATTTTTACGCAATAATTACAGTTTTAACATACGGACTGTAGTTCGAAATTCCGAAGAAGAAAAGCACCTTGATGCTGAGTTGTCCAGAATTAATAATATGTCAACAGTAAAATGTGTTTTGGCCAATGCAACACCATATACGCTTGACCAGCTTCGCAAATTTCAACAGTTACATTGTCCAGTGGTTTTTATAGATGATCCCATGCATGAAGAAGCCAAAGATTTTCATTGCAACAAGATAACCGGGGACAACGCGAAACATGGAATACATTGCGTTGAATTCATGGTTGAACGCGGATGCAAAGAGATAACACTTTTTACGACTAATAGAGAAGCTTATTTTGTGGAACTATTTTTTGACGCGGTGAAAAAGACTGCCGCAAAAAACGGCGTGAAACTGCATGTCTATGAATTGTCTTCAGGCATTCACCAAAAAGATCACGAAGCAATTATAAATGAATATAATGATATTTTTGAAAAAGCTGCTAAAGACAAAAAACTTGACAAACCGGTGTTGTTATATGCGTTGAAACCGGAATTGTTTTGTGAAGTGCCAGCGGCGCAAAAACGTCTGGCAGTCGATTGTCCGGTTATATTTCCTTCGTTCTCAAGTGATTTAATGACCGGATTCTATGGCGCAATTTATGATATGATTGAGAAAGTTATTAAGGAGCCAAAAGAAGTTCGGCAGGAATTGATTGATATACCATTCCGGATTACTGATTTGACCTGTAACGAAAGTTTTATAATTAACCAATCAAAAAATAAGGAAACGAAAAAATGAAGTCAAGGCATTTAGAATCACTAACCAACAAAAAATCAGGAGGCAGAGAAATGAAAAGCAGACATGCAACAAAAAAAGCCGAGTTCACCCTCATCGAACTCCTCGTCGTGATCGCCGTGATAGCTATTCTTGCCGGAATGTTATTGCCGGCATTGAATAAAGCGCGGGAAACTGCGCGCAAAATCAGTTGTCTCAATAACCTTAAACAAATTGGTTCGGCAACAGTAATGTACGCAAGTAGCAATAAGGACCATCTGCCATTGCCATTCTTCAAACAAGCTGATGGTAATTATAAGGCTTTTGATACTTTTCTCCGCGGTGTAGACGCGGTGGATAGAGCTACGAGTAAAGCAAAAGATATGCCGGTAAAAATATTTCATTGTCCCAAAGATACCATTCAGCGGACCGGTACCTGGTTGCCGCGTTCGTACTCAATGAATAGTTCATTTGGGTCAAAGTGGTCGGTTCCTGAGGGGCGGCCGGCGGTAGAAATTCCGACCGTTACTTCTGCCACTTTGAGGGTGTACGGTGTTGCCTACCAGAAATTTGGATCAGGATTGTACTGGTCTATGAAACAAGCCGACTTTGACGATCCATCTGGAACTATAGTTTATTCGGAAAGTCATCGCGCCACCAATACAGCTTCTGCAAATCGACTTGGATCAGACACTTGCTGTACAATTGATCAGTTGACTCAGGTTGTTGATGCTGGTATGCCGTTACCACATGCCGGAGCATCAAACTATTCTTTTGCTGACGGACATGCGGCAACTCATAAACCTTATGACACGACCGGTAAATATGGAACTCATACAGGCACATTAGTTACACCTTTGGGGATGTGGACTCGCGCTAAAGGTGACTAATCACCTGTTTTGCCCCGGATAATTTTTCAGGGTTATTTTTTGCTTCAAGTTTTAACTTACCGTAATTTAATGAGAGGTTTTCCGTGAGAAGAATTTTATTGGCTGTTGTATTGGTAGTGTTTGCCGGAGTTATTGTTCAGGCTCAGGAATTGAAGATGAGTGACTGGCAGACTCAGTC
>JBAYVX010000107.1:0-6378 GCA_041674365.1 Kiritimatiellales bacterium
AAACAGATTGTCCGCGTCTTTTGACAGTGTCGCCACCAGCGCTTCGGCTTTTTCGACACCGGCATTCATCAGCAGATCTTCATCTGACGGATCCCCTTGTATATGAAGAAGACCTTCCTGTTCCAAAAGCGCAATCCGCTCCGGGTCATTTTCAATCACCACAATGGGTCTGCGCATCTTCAGCAGGTCGCGGGCAATGTAATAGCCGGTGCGTCCGTAGCCGCAGATGATGATATGCCGATTGAGCTTTTCAATTTGTTTATCCATTTTGTTTCTCCCGAAAAGATTCGTCAGCCCGCGAAGAACGAAGTATTCAAAAAGCGCCGTCAGCGACAGTGCCGCGGCAGTTACCCCGAAAAAAATCAGCAGAATCGTAAACAGCTGAGCGTCGTGTGAAAGCGGATGCACCTCGCCGAATCCAACGGTCGAAATGGTGATTACCGTCATGTACAGACAGTCCATCAGCGGCCAGTCCTCGAGCCAGCGATACCCCGCTGTGCCGGCAACCAGCACAGACAGAAGCAGAATGAGGTAAAGGCTGAGGCGAAGCGTCCGGGGCTGTTGAAAGTGATATATGCCTCGCTTCATGAATCCTTCCGTGGTAACTGTTTTCCGGACTATACAAATGAACCCAACCGCTTAAAAGGTTATTTCATGCGCCTGAATAAAACCATCCTGCTGCTGATTGCCGGCTTGGCAACCGTTCTTACAACAGCAACCTCCTGTGCCGGCATCCACACCGTCACCTCGCGCGGAAAAAGCTATGCCCCGCTGGCCAACATCGCCGCTTATTATGGCATGACGGTTTCCGAGCCCTCCAGAAAACACATCCGGCTGCAAAATAAATGGAATAAAATCGAATTCGAAACCAATTCCCGCAGCGTCTGGATCAACGGAACCCTCGTCACGCTCAGCGATCCCGTACGCAAAACCGGCTGGCAGTGGGCAATCGATACAACCGACTTCAATAAAACCATCGAGCCCGCTGTCCGTCCACAGGAATTCCTCAAAACCGCCGGAACCCGCACCGTCGTACTCGACCCCGGCCACGGCGGTGACGACAAAGGCGCCAGCAGTCCGCGCAACGTTCAGGAAAAGCTGGTTGTGCTCGATGTCGCCAAGCGCATCAAAACCAGACTGGAAGCACGCGGTATCAACGTCGAACTCACCCGCGAAAGCGACCGCGCGCTGGATCTCTCCGCCCGTTGCCGTAAAGCCGCCGCGCTCAAAGCGGATCTTCTCGTCAGCATACACGCCAACGCCGCCGGCAACCGGAGCGTCCGCGGAGCCGAAACTTTTGTTCTCGCTCTGCCCGGACGGTACAGCAGCAACTCCTACGGGAGCGGGGCTCCGCCTTCCGGCATTTATAACGGAAACCGCTATGACATCGCCAACATGGCTCTCGGCTACCGCATCCAGCAGAATCTCATCAAAGCCACCGGGCAGGAGGATCGCGGAATCAAACGTGCCCGATTTGAAGTTTTGCGCGACGCCCCTTGTCCGGCCTCCCTCGTTGAAGTGGCTTTTCTAAGCAACACCAAAGATGAAGCCATGATCATTGATCCTGCCGGACGCGACCGTATCGCACGCGGTATCGCCGACGGCATCATCACCTACCTAACCGACGTCAAACGCGCCAAAGCGAAATAATCGCAACGTCAGTTGAGTATAACTTCTGACAGATCCCGTTTCGGCACATAGTGCACGCCGGCGGCATCCCGGTAATATTGAATGGAGCCGTCCGGCGGAACGCCGACCAGCTTCACGGTTTCACCGGGAACGCCCAGAGCAAGCACCAGAAGAATCTCATAGCGTTCGGAAATCCGCAACGCCTCCGCCAGTCCCTTGCGGTCAATCGAACCGATCATGCAGCCGCCAATTTCCTGTTCGGCGGCACCAAGCAGAATGCTCTGCGCTGCAATTCCGTGATCACATCCGAACCCCTTTGAAATCTCCGTATCACCCAGAATCACAACATAGGCAGCCGGACGTTCGCCTTCGACCGGACCCGGCCACTCTTTCAGATACCCCGCCCACTTCAGGTGCGGAAAAATTTTCGCATTGGTTTCCGCATCACAGAAAATCATATATTTCAACGGCTGCATATTCGCGCCCGATGCAGAAATCCGTCCCAGATTTACCAGATCTTCCAGCACGGAACGCTCAATCGACAGACCTTGCTTAAACCGACGAATGCTCCGGTTCTTTTCAACCAGTTTTCTCAGGTACATTGTACTTCTCCCGCCTCAATAATTCGCACAGCATCTCCAATCAAAATCAGGTAGGCGAAAACCTCCGCGCCGGGATACAGTTTCTCAACCGCCTCCTTGTACGCCGCCAGCTGCGGCGAATAGATTTCCATGGCCGTTTCCGGCGACTCGTTCGTAAACTTGTAATCGAAGATTTTCCGGGCGCAGCCCGCCCTGAGGGAACTCGAAGGGCTAAACTCAACCAGCAGATCAATCGTCCCGTCCAGAATCACATCGCCGCGCTTCAGCACAAACGGATGCTCCGCAAACAACTCTGTTGCTCCGGCAGTTTCTTTACGCAAAACCGCCCGCGCCGCTTCGAGTTGTTTAATCAATACGACATTTTCAGCATCGCCAAACTGCTCAACCAGCGCCGGGATGTCTCCGCTCCACCCGCTCTTTGCCAGCTCTTCGAGAACCGCGTGACCGACTGTCCCGTGCCGGGCCGGATCGGCCAGCAACGAGTGACGAGTGGCAAATGGCACGTGCTCACAAAGTGAAGTAACCGTTCTTCGCTCGACTCCCGGCGGAATTTCCAATGGTTGGAAACTCATATCACAATCCTGAACCCTAAACTCTGAATCCTGAACTCTGAACTCCGGCACATCAGAAAAAGCACGGCGTTTCAACAAATCCCCCGACGTGCCGGACAAAAACGTCTCGCTGATCTTCATCCAGCCGTCCGGTTTTTTCGTACCTGCCCCGGACATAACCACCAGATCGCGTGCGCGGGTCATCGCCACATAAAAAACATTCGTCGACTCCAGATCGCGCACCGCCTTATCCGCCTCGCGCGCCGCGTCCCATCCGGACGATTTTACCTTTTCACCGGACAGGCCGGAAATATTCATCTCCAACATGCCGTGCGGCGAAAACATCGCAAAGCCCGGCTCAGGATTGTCGCCAAAACTGATATCCGGCACAAAGCAGACCCGTTTCGTCAACCCCTTGGCGCTATGCACCGTCATAATCGTCACCGCATTCTGCGACGGATCAGGCAGCAGCGCTTCGGCGGCTCCACTGCGCGGCGGTGTTTGGATGTATTTTTCAAACAGCCGCACCACGTCGGGAAGCAAAACCTGCCCGCCGCGCTCCGCCGCGCGAATCCAGTCGAGCGCCTTCTTAAAATTTGCCAGCTTTTGCTCGCCGCCCGGCTGCCCGGCCAACTGAGCATCGAACGCGGTTTCGCGCACAATTTCACGGACCAGCTGCGACGCCAGCTTTTCGCCTATCATTGCGCGGTAACGCAAAAGCCGTTCCGCCGCTTCACTGCCGCTCTCTAAAAACTGCTTCCGCAGAATTTCATGATCGAAGGTTTCGCCGTCCCAGCCAAGCTGTACGATTTCATCGTCCGGCAGATTGGCAAACGGCGAGCGCATAAAGCCGACCAGCGCTAGATCGTTCGTCGGTTCGCAAAGTACCTGCAAAAACAGCAGCAGATCGCGCACTTCGAACTGTTCGAACAGCGCCTTACCTTTTCCGCCGCTGGTGTAGGGAATCCCCGCGTCGCGCAGCGCCTTTTCCAAAACCGGCTGATGCTTTGTCCGTTTCAGCAGAATTAGAATGTCACCATAGCTGAACGGTTCATTTTCGACAAAAGTGTTTCCGTTGTGTCCAAATTTCGGACGCCATTCTTCACCGTCGTCCACCAGCAAACGGATGCGCCGCGCAACGGCCGCCATTTCATCGTCCGTTGTGCTTTCATCATCGTCCTGCATCAAGAATTCGACGCACGGTTTTTCGCCGGCAAGAGCCCCCTGCGGCTCAAGTACGTCATACTGCGCATAAATTCCGCTAAACAGCGTATTTATCGCTGTAATCACCCGGTCTTTACTGCGGTAGCTCGTTTTTAGATCGACCCGTTTCAATCCGCCGCGCGACGCCATTTGCGCTTCGAGATCGGGCATCACCTGCGGATCGGCACTGCGCCACGCATAAATCGACTGCTTCTTATCGCCGCAAATCACCAGATGCGTTTCGCGGCTCCAGAGCGCCTCGATCACCTCGCACTGCACACGCGAGGTATCCTGCACCTCGTCCACGATAATCCAGTCAAACAGCGGTTCGTCGAACATTTTGGTTTTCAGCAGATCGCGGGCAAGTAAAAGCTGATCGCCGAAATCGACGCAATCGCGTGCGCGCTTCGCTTCGGAAAAGCTGCGCGCGCAGGCCGCCAGACACCGCGCAAACGACCGGAATTTTCCGATGTTTTGTTCGTAAAAATACTCGGTCAAAAACTGTTCTTTCAGCTCTGCCAGCTCATCGGACAGATGCTTTACCTTTTTTGCCTGCCCGAATTTTCCGACCGCGTCCAGTTTTCCAAGGTTTGGAAAGTCGGCCAGAAACAGCTTCAGCGCGTCCAGTGCGTCGGCGGCGGTTTTCGGCAAATCGAAGGTTTCCAGCTCATCATGGATTTTCTGGAAATCTTTTTTTCCAATGGTTGGAACCGAATCGGGAAGCTGCGCTTCGGCACTGCTCAAATCAAGCCCGCGGCTGGCGGCTTTCTCAAGTAAAGAGCGGATCGTGTTGATCAGGCTGTAGTCATGGTCGCCAAGAACGGAAAGACCCGCGCAGAAATCGCGAAAGTTGGTGTCCGTTTCCAAACATTGGAAAATTCCGGTCTTCAGCACCTCATCAAGCAATGCGTCACGGGCTTCTTCTTCCAAGGTTTGGAAATTCGGGGATAGCCCAAGCTCCAGCGCGTACTCGCGGAGCAGTCCGGCACAAAATGCATGAATCGTGGAAATGTTCGCAACGGGCAGCGAGCGGATAACGCGGCGCGCGCGGTCAGCCTGTTCGTCAGTTCCGGCCCTCTCCTCCTCAAGCATCTTTTTCGAAACCCGCTCGTGCAGCTCGGCGGCTGCGTTGTCGGTAAAAGTCATCAGCAGGATTTTTTCAGGAGGAACCGCCTTCCGCCCGGATGGTAAATGCACATGATCTTTCCCCAGCACCAGCGCGGCATACAGTTCAGTGACCTGCCAGGTCTTCCCCGTCCCCGCCGATGCGTTGAAAATCAGATTCATTGCTGCGAACTATGGAGAAAACTTCCAATTATTGGAAGACTAACCACTGATCTTCACTAATTCTCACCAATCAATTCTCTGTCTCTTAAATTTAGCGTTTATTCGCGCCCATTCGCGGTTAAACTCCCCAAATGAAATTCGACCTGCTGATTAAGAACGGAAGCGTACTGGATGGAACGGGCGCGGAAGCGATTCAGGCTGATGTCGGAATCATCGGCGACCGGATTGAGGCGGTTGGTGACCTGTCGAAAGCCGAATCCAAACAGATTATCGACGCGACCGGGCAATACGTCTGTCCCGGTTTTATTGATGCGCATTCCCACTCGGATGCCTATCTGTTGATCGAGCCGCGCGCGTCGAGCAAGGTGTTTCAGGGCGTTACGACCGAAGTCTGCGGAAACTGCGGCGCGTCGGTCGCGCCGCGCCTCGGCGATGCAAAGCTGCCGTCGGACTGGCAGGATAAACCGTTTCCCGGCACTTGGCGCACGGTTTCCGAATACCGGAAACTGTTTGAGCAAGTAAAGCCCACCGTGAATGAAGCCCTTCTGATCGGCCACAATACGCTGCACCGCGGCGTCTGCGGCTACGAGCCGCGCGGCGCAACGCCCGGCGAGCTGAAGGAAATGTGCCGCGCGCTCGAACAGGCGCTCGACGAAGGCGGCTGCGGCATGAGTACCGGGCTGATTTATCCGCCGGCTTCCGCCGTGCCGCGCGAGGAAATCGTTGCGCTGGCAGAGGTCGTTGCAAAGCGTAACGGCATCTATACGTCGCACATGCGCAGCGAAGGCAAAGCACTGCTCGAAGCCATCGACGAAACACTCGATATCGGCCGCCGCTCCGGCGCGCGGGTGCAGATTTCGCATCTAAAAACATCGGGACAGGCGAACTGGTATAAAATTGATGCCGCGCTGGAAATGATTGAGTCCGCCCGTGCGGAAGGACTCGAAGTGGCGGCCGACCGTTATCCGTACATCGCCGCGCAAACCGATCTCGACATTATTCTGCCCGACTGGGCGCTCTACGACGGCAAAGAGGCCGTACTGGCACGGCTGGCGGATTCCAATGTTCGGAAAAAAATCCGCGACGAGATTCTCGAAGGGCGCGGC
>JBAYVX010000108.1:0-6349 GCA_041674365.1 Kiritimatiellales bacterium
CGAGTGCGACCAGTTGCGGTGCCACGGCAGAAAGTCGATTTCTACCTGTCCGGCCTGATTTCGGGTGAATTTAAAACTGGGGCCGTCAAAGATATCAACGGTGTAGGTCGGTTCGTAGCTTTGCAGAATGGGTGCAGAGAATTTTGCCAGCCCGACCGGGCGGTCGGTGGGAAGTGTATTGGGCTGCGGCACCTGCCCCGTGCTGACGACGGGGCCGAACTGTACGCGCACTTCGCCCGCATCCGGGTCAATCTTTACACGGTACTGCCGCCAGTTGTCGGCCCCGATTTTGATGGTGGAGAGTTTGAGCGTGGTTTTCCGGCCTTGCGCTGCGGCGGAAACAGCGGCGGCGACGGCGTCCGCGATCGGTTGCGGGTCGAGCTGCCCGGCATCGGGCTCAATGCGAATGTCGTGGGAATAAAAGAAGCGGTAGAATTTGAAGTCCACCGTGTCGGGTAGAATGCCGGCAACCGCACCGAGAATGAAAAAGGCGGGATTGCCGTTCTGCGCGGCTTCAACCGCCCACGGACAGAAGGAGGCAACCGTTACGCCGGAAATAAAATGGGCGATTCCTTTCATGAGAGAGAAGTATGAAATATGAAATATGAAAAATGAATGTTGAATGTTTTCATTATATCAGCCCCAGAAACGCGGCGATGGGTTCGCCAATGCCCGACATGTTGCAGGCGATGGGAAGCAGCAGGACACCGAGGCAGTTGAGACGGCGCGAGCCGAAGAGAACCGGAATGAGGCCGATACCGGTAGCAACGGTCATGATAAAGAGTCCGACCCAGCCGGTGATGGAAAAGACGAGCGCGATGATGATGCCGAGCGCGAGAACCGAGATAAGTCGGTAGTCCACGATTTTCATCAGCTTGAGCGTCCATTTGGTGAGTGGCGACATGAGCAGAAAAGAGACAGCGCCGGAGAGCGCGATGGAGCCGAGCGCGAGGTAGTAGTCGCCCCACGTATGCGGCGTGTAGAGCCCTTTGATGATCCATGCCCCGCCGCCGCGCGTGAGGAAAAGCCCCGGTACAAAGAAGAGCATGAGCGCGCCGGTGTAGTAAACGACTTTGGAGACGCCCTGCGACATCATGAAGACACGTTCGTCGCGCTGGGCCGTGGCGTGGCCGGCGAGCAACCCGCCGACCCCGCCGGTAACCACCGGGAAGAAAGCGGCGAATCCGCCGCCGATGCCGCCGGCGATTCCGCTGCGCAAGAGCAGATCTCCGTTGATGTTGAGCGAATCGCAGAGGTACTGTCTGGGAACTTTCGTGCCGCTGACGGCGTTGAGCAGACACCACGGAACGGCGAAGAGTCCAACGAAGGCGGGCATGATGTTCTGAAACGCATTGTTGATGTCCACGGGCGCGCGATACAGCAGGATGAAGCCGAGCAGACCCGACAGGAAAAAGGTGAGCAGTCCCGCGCTGAGTGTTGACCAGGCGTCGAAGAATTTCCGCCAGCCCGCCGGGCCGCGGTTGCCGCCTTTCGGCCATTCGGTCATGAGAATAAAGGTGATGATGACCCAGAGAATCCAGTGCATGTGCGGATTGAGAACGGTTCGGACGACTGGCAGATATTTCGGAGCAAACGGCCCGATGATGAAGACGAGCATAAAGACGCCAATCAAACTGCCCGCGCCGATCATCATGGTGCCTTCATAGCCGCGGCCGGTCATGAGATATTTCTGTCCGGGCAGCACGGTGAAGATGGCGCTTTCGTCCGGCGCGCCGAGCAGAACGGAGGGAATGGTGTTCAGAATCGACCAGCCGGTGACGAGGCCGATCATGAAGGGAATGAAAACCTCCGGCATGGCAGCAAGGCCGCCGCCGTGCAGGGAGTAGAGAAACAGCGCAGCGAGCCCCATAACGTTATAGATGTGCAGTCCGGGCAGAATGGCCAAAAAACAGGAGAGCACCGTTCCGGCAAGCACTGAGGCTGCCGCTGTGAGAATCATGGCGTTACCTCGACCTTGAAGCCGCCCACGTCAACGGGGACCAACTCCAGTGTTCCTTTATAAATGACCAATGGAGCTGTGACGCGCACGCGCACACCGGACTCCAGCGTGTCGCGTTCTTCCCCGGAAACCTGTTTATCCCAGAATACGACAGCGATCTCTCCGCTATCATCCATAAGCGGGTATATGACGCCGCCGCGAACGGAACGCGGCTCGCCGAGCGTTCCGGAAACGGTGAAGACCTCGCCTTGCTGTTGCGCTTTGATGTCGGCTATGCGACTGAGAGGGAGCTCGCTGACCGGAGCCTTGATTTCCTGTTCCGTGACGACGCGCAGGTCGCGGGCGTCCCACACTTTGAGCTGTATGGCATCTTTATAAACGTCAACTTTGCCACGGGCGCTGATGAGTTTTCCAGGCATTGGAAGTTTTTTGTCCAAACCTTGGAAAACATCGTCCCAGAAAATCACCGCCAGCGTTGCGCCGTCTTCTGCGAGAGTCAGAACATAGGGTGCTTTGGAGCCCGGGCCGGGTACATCGACCGTTTTGAGCGTACCAACCACTGTGACCTGATCGCCTTTGCGATCAGCCGTGACATCAGAAAGAGCGATGCGGGATTCCGTCGCAGCATAATAGGGTGTTGCACGTTTGCGGGTGAGCCGCAGCTGCTCGGCCGACTGCATGCGCAGTTTGACTTCCTGATCGGCGCTGACACTGAGACTTCCGGCGACGTCAACCTGATCGCCGCGGCACGGAAGTTTTCCGGCGGCTTCGAGTGCATCGGCCTGGGCACGGCCGCCCATGACGGCGATTTCGCCGCTGCCGTCTTTCATATTGAAAACGATGCCGCCCGATTTGAAGACGTAGGCATCGCGCGTGACTTCACCGGCGATGCGGACATAAGCGAAGTTCATGGTGGGCGTGATGTCCCCGACCTTTACGAGAGGGATATCACGATTGACAGAAAAAAGATAGAGCAGAACCAGACCGGCAATGGCCAGCACCAAAGAGGCATATTGGAGCACCCTCACCCGCAAGGGGCGTTTCACCTGCGGTCCGTAGACCGGAGCCTTTTCCGTTGGACTCATTTCCGCCCCCTTTTCCGCACCAGGCGGATTATTTTTTAAAATGCGCCGAAGAAAATCGTACTGAAGGTGGTGACCGGCGAGGTTTCACGCATGTCGTCAATGGCAGCACGCAGTTCCGCAAGCAGTTTCTGCGCTTCGCTGTACATCTGGTCGTCATTCACGAGCTTGCCGAGCGTGCCATCGCCCGCTTCGATTTTATCGGTGATTGTGCGGAGATTCGCCATGGTGGCACTGAGATCCTGATAGAGATGATCGTCCTTGGCCAGCAGCTTGCCAAGCGTGCCATCGCCGTTCACCAAACGTTCCGTGACTTCTTTCAAATTGTCGTACACCGCATCATCATAAATGAGCTTACCGAGCGTGCCTTTGCCAGCGGTGATCTGATCGGTCAGCGTTTTTATGCCGGCCACGGCGGCGGACAGCTCATCCAGAATATTAATCGGGTTCTTGCCGATAATAACCGCTCCTTCCGGAATCGGTGGGGCGCGCAACGGACCTTCATAAATTTTAAGCTGTTTCCCCCCCAGAACCGAGGAGTCAGTTACTTCGACCTTATAGCCTTCGTGAAACTGTACCGGGACATCGAGATCGGCCCGTACAATAACCTGATTATCTTGCAGCAGCGTGGATTTCACCGTGCCGACTTTTGTCCCATGCAGGTACACGTTATCGCCGTCGCGCAGGCCGCTGATTTCATCAAAGACCACGGCAACGGGATATTTTTTCTGCAGAAAATTCTGCCGGCTCAGGACAATCGTGAAAATGCCCAGCGCGATGAGAATGATGAACATGAAGAAGCCAACAAGGACTTCGATGCTTAGGTCTTTATGGTATTTATCAGACATGATGCTCCATCCCTTTCTCCCAGGCACCCCGACGGGTGATGTACTGGGACTCGAGGAACCGTTGAACGGTTTCGTTGGTTGATTTAATAAAATCCTGCGGTGCGGCGTTTTCGACAATGGTTCCGCCATCAATCATCATGATGCGCGTACCGATCGCCAGTGCGCTGTGTAAATCATGCGTGACGACTACACTGGTGATGCCCAGCTCTTTGCGCAGATTTTCGATCAGTTGATCAATTAATCGGGAAGTAACCGGGTCGAGCCCGGAGGTCGGCTCGTCATAAAGAATGATTTCGGGATCCATGACGATGGCGCGGGCGAGGCCGACGCGTTTCTGCATACCGCCGGAAAGATCAGCCGGAAAAACGTTCATTGATTCTTCCATATTAAGCAGCCGCAGTTTTTCGCGGACTGTTTTTTCGATTTCCTTTTCACTCATTTTCGTGAGTTCCCGGAGTGGCAGCGCCACGTTCTCGAAAACGGTCAACCACTGCAAAAGTGCAGCTCCTTGAAACAGTACCCCGAAGCGACGGCGTATGCGCTCGAGTTCTTTGCCGCGGGCTTCGCTGATAATATCATCACCGATCCGGATCGTTCCGCTGTCCGGAACCAGCAACTGTACCAAATGCTTGAGTGTAACGCTTTTGCCCGCGCCAGACAGTCCGACGATCACAAATGTTTCGCCTTTCGGCACTTCAAAACTGATCTCATTGAGGACGGTTTTGCCGCCGAGCTGTTTGCTGACTTTGTCGAACGTAATCATATGTAAAACAACCTTGTGATCATGTAGCCGATGATCAGGATCATCAGGAATGAAATAATCACGGTCTGGCGCGTGGCGCGACCGACGCCAACCGCACCTTCGGTGGTGCTCAATCCCTGATAGCAGGCGACCGTGGCAATAATGATGCCGAACACAAATGCTTTGAAAAGTCCTACATAGAGATCCTTGTTTTCGGCATAGCGGGTGGCATTGTCGATATAGGCCTGAAACGCCACACCCAGCTGGGTGGACCCGACAATCCCTCCGCCGAGAATGCCCAGAATGTTGGTGTAAACCGTCAGAATCGGCATCATCACCGCCAGCGCCACCAGCCGCGGCATAACCAGAAAGCGATTGGGATTAATAGACATCACTTCCAACGCGGCGATTTCTTCAGAAACAGCCATCGTGCCAAGCTGCGCAGCAATGGCCGAGCCGACGCTGGCGGCAATAATCAGGCCGGTCATGAACGGCCCCATTTCACGGATCATCACCACGGTAACCGCCGTGCCGATATTGACCTCCTGCCCGTAACGGCGCAGCTCCAACCCGGTCTGCAAAGCGAGAATCATGCCAGTGAAAAAAGCAACAACTGTGATGACGCCGAGACTCTTAATGCCGGTCACATAAAGCTGGACGGCAACCCGGCTGCGCGTGCGCGGCGTCCAAATGGTACGGATATACAGCGTCGCGGAGAAGAGCATAATGAGCGCATTGCCCATGTCATGACAGGCCAGCAGAATGATCCGTCCGAGACGGCGGAACGACCGCACCGGCAGGTCGAGGTAACGGTATATCTCTTTAAACGGCGCAATCATTTTTCTTTTCCAAGATGCATAAAATACAGAAGCCGCACACTGTGTGCTTCGCGCTCTCTTCTATACGACAGAAGGCCTTTCAGTAAAGACCATTCCGTGCGATCCACAGCAGGTTCTTGCTCACTGTGCCACGCAAACCACAGGATATCCTTACGGATAACTCCGTCATTATTTGTCCGTTTATACAGTGTCCAGAGCGGAGCCCAGTTGCGCTCGACCGGCGCGCTGTTTTTGAGCGGCCAGAACTCCAGCATGCGGAAACGGGATGTATCTCCTTCGCGCTGCCAACTCATCAGCGGCCAGATTTTCCAATAGTTGGAAATCTTCGTGTCCATTCCGTCTTCATCCTGCACCGTATAATCCTGATAGAAAAACGGCAGTGCCAGCCGGCGGGTTTTCATTTGATGTTCATCACCCGTTTTTTCCGACCAGAGCAGCGGCCAGAGCATAAACGTACGACGGGTCGGACCGGCCGCATATTGATCTTTGCCCCACAGAGGCCAGATGTAGAATTTGCTGTGCGGCTCGCTGTCAATCTTCTGAATGAACGGCCATGGACAGAAAAGCCGATCCTGTTTTTCGCCTTTCGTAAACCGGAAAAACGGTGGAATGACCCACAACGTTTTTTCCCGTTCCATTTTTGATTGGCCGCACAGTGGAAAAAGAATCCAGCTTTTTCCCGAGTTGTCCGGATAAAAATACTCCGCTGAATTCCAGATCGGCCAGAGGATAAACTTCTTTTCGTATTTCCCTGCGAGCACTGACTTTCCAATGATTGGAAAAACCCGGTCGCGTGCAATGCCGGTGCCGCGCGTATGCGAGTAAATCGGCCAAAGAACGCTCGTCGTCTTCACATCATTGATCCGGCTTTTTCCAAA
>JBAYVX010000109.1:0-6208 GCA_041674365.1 Kiritimatiellales bacterium
ATGGCCGGCTTATTACGCTTTTTGAGCGCATATGGCAAGAGAGGGATTGCATATCCTTGTTCTTTTGCCCAGTCGAGCATGCGGATTACCGAATCAAAATGTTTAATATTTTTCAGTGTCCAGAACCGCCAGTATTTCGGAGCCGGGCCCAGATGGACGAGCCGGGCTTCCGGATTGCTGTTGAGAAGCACATCCCGTACGGGCGGCGGATTTTCTGCGAACATCAGCCATGCGCTTAGGGCGAACTCAGCCGGCATGTAATAGGCTTTATCCGTTTTTGACGGATCCGTGTAGGACAGCACATTTTCCATAAAGTTTTGCCAGACACGGGCGAAGTCCAGATAGGTCCGGTGCAGCACGAGATTTCCGGAAAGAACTGTAGTGGTACGGGCCGGAGTCGCGTTTTGGCCGACATCTTTCTGCCAGCGGTTAAGAAATTGTTCTGGAATGCCGCTTTCCGGGTCGCCGGGGGCGCGGTAGTAGTGAAAAATCCGGTTGTCTTCTTCCATGTCACGCGAACGGGCATAAAGAGCCGGTTCGCCGGGTGCCAGATAGGGTTCGAGATTGCCGGTCGCGATGCAGTCGCCATCAAGCAGGGCAATCCAGGGTTCTTCACAATCCTTTGCGGTCAGCAGAGCTTCGCCTTTAAGGATATCTGCGATGATGCGCATGGCACCCGGCGTTTCGCTGCGAGGGATGGAGGAGTCGAAAACAAATACATTTTCGAACTGGGTGAAAAAAGCCTTTTCCTTATCGGAGAGTGAGATTCCAAGGATGTGAATACGCTGTTCCGGTTCAAAAAATTTGAGCGATAAAACCAGCACGTAAACAGGAATGACGAAATTGCTGTCAGCAACAACGGTAATGACGGCTTTAGGTTTGCTTTGCATAACTTGGCAATGATGTCTGTTGGGTTCGCATATTGCGTTTTGTGACACAGGCCGTCCAGTAAATTGGTCTCGAAGCGGGCGCTAATGCCCGTTGCCGTCTGTAAACCCGATCCAGTTAGTTGTGCCGGTCTGGTAGAGATCCAGCTGATGCATCCGGTATGCGTTCCAGCCTGAATCATCTGGTTCAATCAACGGATTTTCCGCAAGAGGCTGTTCGGCATAATCATCCGGGGTAAGGGTGCTGATTTCAAAACCGAGCAGCCGGTGACCGTAGCGATCCAGACAGTCCTGCGCAAAGCGGATGAGCCGGCCGTTTACTTCGCGGATCCGCCCGCCGCAGCGGGCGCGCGTCCGGTCATTGGCAATCACCGGGTTCTTGGCGTGCGTGTACCACGGACCCTCCAGTTTATCGGCGTAGAAAATATTCATATTTTCATTCTGTCCCGTGCAGGCAAAAATCCACCAGCGGTCATGATAACGAATGATCGTAGGATCCTGATAGTCGCCCTGAATCAAATCCGCAATGTGCGTCCAGTGTGTTGGAAACGGGTCGGCGCGGTAGAGCCGGATCGCCTTGGCCTGATGGGTTTCCGGGATCATGTAATAAACGCCATCCTGCTTGAAAACATAAGGATAGGAGAGGTGGAACGGTTCATTCAAAACCACCTGCCGATAAACCCAGTTCGTGGTATCTGTGCTGGTTGCCAGACCGATTTCACCCTGCCGGGTGGAAACGCTGTCGATTTCGAAAAAGAGGAACCATTGTCCGTTTTCCTCTACGGCGAATGGATCGGCTACAAAGCGAGCGGCGGTATCGGTGATATCGCGAGCGCGCAGGATCGGCTTCTCCGGAACGGTCAATTTAAACGGTGCTTCGCCGCGAACGATACCGATGGACCACAGTTCGCGGCGCAGCCAGTGGCTGGCACGCAGCCGGTTGGTGTAACGCGAATCGAACGCAGCACGATCTACGGTAAGAGCGGCAAGAAGCAGCAGAAAAGCAACGAAGCCGACGGTGATCGCCTTTTTCATCCAGAACTCCGGCTTAACCAAAATGTTTTTCGATGTCGCGGACGATCATACGGATCATATCGGCATTAACCTGTTCTTTCTTCATCAGGCAGGCACGGTCAACCGCCAGCTTACAGACGCGGTTGATCTGGCGGGGACATCCGCCAGAGAACGAAAAAAGCGGATCGATGCTGTCCGGATTGAAAATATCTGTCTTTTCCGCACCGGCGGTTTTCAGACGGTGTTCAAGATAGGGGGCCATTTCCTCGTAGCGCAGATTTTTCAGATAGCAGAACATGCCCAGCCGCTGATAAATCTGTGGCAGAGCGCTCAGTTTGGCTTTCAGCTCAGGCTGGCCTGAAAGAATAATGGTCAGCACCGATTCCTGCTGATTGTAGTTCGTCAGACACTTCAGTTCGTCGAGACATTCCTCACTCAGGAACTGCGCTTCGTCCAGAATCAGAATCAAATGTTTGCCGATCGAGCCGACCTTATTGTGCAGAAGCTGTTCAAACTCCTTCAACAGATAATACTTATCGTCATTCACCGCCGCGTCGCCCTTGCCGCGAAGCTGCTGGTTGATTTCCGCAACAATATGCTCAAAAGGCAGGTGAGCCGTGTGCAGTTTAATCGTTGTATAAAGATCTTTGCGCAGGCGGGACGTCAGCACATTCAGTATCATCGTTTTTCCGCTGCCGATCTCTCCGGTCATGGCTCCCATGCCCATTCCACGGTCTGAAACCAGATAGAGCAAACGCGCCAACGCTTCGCCGTGGGCTTCGCTTTCATAGAAAAACTGTGCATCGCAGTTCGACTCGAACGGCGGCTGTCTCATTTTCCAGAAGGATAGATATTCCATAAGTCCTTTACCTGCCTTTTGTTCGGAGAATAGATGAAGCCTCCTGTATTTTAAAAGGAAAATCACAACTGATTGCACAGCAAATAATTCGCAGGAATGCGATGGAAGCTGCTTGCTGAAATGGAGCGGGAGACGGGAGTCGAACCCGCGACGTCAAGCTTGGGAAGCTTGCATTCTACCACTGAATTACTCCCGCCACTGAAAAGACGCGGATTGTTCAGTGCATGCAGAAAAGTTTCAAGCGGGAAGTTTCCAAACCTTGGAAAAATATGTTCAGGTCATCGGGTAAAAAAAACAACTGTCGGGATTATCCTGACAAATCGCTTGGCTTAAAGAGGTTGCTTCATATAATGCGAGCTGAGTGTCTTTACAGTTTATCAACGGGGGATCCCATGGATTCGGGCGAAAGAGGCAAACAGAAAACCGGCGCATGTACCAAAGGCGTTACGATTGAAACGCTGGGTATCATTCTCGGCGCCTCTATTTTCGGTGCGACTGCCGCCGTATCGATCATGCGCGCCATGCAGGGCGGCACGGAAACGGTTTCCATCACCGGCCTGCTCAGCTTTCTTTTAACGCTGGGGCTCTCACTTTCCGCGATCGTTCTCTCGGTGGCTGCCATCGCTCTCAGCCGCACGGCCGAGCGTACGATCACGCAGAAATCAGAGGAAATGAGCGCCGGACAGACCGCCATGTTTGCACAGACCGTGGCCGCCATTGAACATGTGGTGAAATCTTCCGTTCGGCGCATTGGCGAAGAAATCGCCGACACCGTTTACAAAAAATTCGAACGGCTTGCCGAAGAAATTCGGAACAGCCTGCCATCGCGCGATGTGTTGCGCGCCGACGTTACCGAAGCGGTCGAACGTTCGCTGGCTGATGCCGGGATCGTAGTCAAGCAGAAGGACGACGGACCGGATAAACCCGAAAAACCTGTCGCGAAGCCGGAACCCGAAGCCGCAGTGACTGAAGAAAAGGTATTGACTGAAGAGGTTGCTGCTGAACCGCTGGCGCCTGAACCCGTCACCGACGAAATACGCGAAAAGGCCGACAGAAAATACGGCGAGTTCAAGGACATTGTCCTGCTCGGTGTTGCAAACTATCCGGGCGTTATCGCCCGAAAAATCGGCGAAGGCCACTACCGTACCGAAGGCGACGAACTGGTTGACGGCGTGTTTATTGTCCAGAACGAAAAGGTCGCCGTGTGTACATTCTGCACCGGTGATATCATCGTTGACCGCTTCATGGGGGAAACAGGCGACAGCTTCAACGGGTTCCTCCACTCGCTCTTTAACGAACTGAAACGCGGACATTTCACCCGCGTACTGCTTGTTTTTGACGGACAGCTCGCCAACACCAGTCCTTATGCCAAAGCATTGAACGGACTAAGCGGGCGCATTGACACTGAAACATTTTCCCGTTTCGAGCTGTTCGAAGGCACGCCCGCTGTCGTCATTCCTGAACTGACCGAACGGATCAGTCAGTTGATGGAAGAACCACCTGCCGCCGACGACGAAGAAGACGTGCAGGAGCTTTCCTTCCGCCGGCAGGTCGGCGCATAACGCACTGTAGCTTTATCCGTTTATCGGCGTGTCGGGCTTCAGGTCGGAAGAAACCATCGGTATCAAAAAAAATAGGACGCAATATTTATATCGTCGGCGACCTCGAAACCGGTGCGCGTCTCGGTTGCGGACTTATGGTGCCGCGGTCAGAGCCGTGTTAGTCCTATAATTTGATAATGCGGTGTATTTATGGAGGAGCTCGTATGTTGTCGATTGAAGAAAACCAGAACAACCCGCTGCATGGGTTGAGCGCCGAGGCCATGGTGACCGAACTGGTGGAGTTTTACGGGTGGGGAATTCTATATGCCGCACTGGGACTGAACTGTTTTCGCATGAATCCGTCCATCCCCAGCGCCGTGAAGTTTTTACGGAAGACGGAGTGGGCCCGACACAAGGTTGAGAATTTTTATCTGTACCGCTTTAAACGGATGCCGAAAGCCCGCGGGGTGGAATTCGATTTAGATCCCCGGGATCGCGGCTTCGCGAACGGGGTGCTCCCGAAAGAGCCGATGCCGTTGACTGTTGAGCTGATCGAAGAGATGAAAGCGGAAGCCGAAGAGAACTGCCCAAACCGCCGTTCGCATCCTCGCTACTAATCAAAAATCTTGTCGATCCTGTAATCCTGTCTAAGAATCCTCCCATGCAGTTATTTGACGTCCACTGTCATGTACCCGAAAGCGGTATCGACTCGATGCTGGAACGTGCAGCGGAGGCGGGCGTTGTCGGCATGGCCGTTTGCGGCACCTCGCCGGACGATTGGAGCCGGGTGTTCCAAACCTTGGAAAATTACCCTCAAGTTTTTCCAATGACTGGAATTCATCCGTGGTTTGTTTCCGAACATTGGAAAGAAAACTTCCAAACCTTGGAAAAAACGGTGCGCGAGTTTCCAAAGGTTGGAATCGGTGAAACCGGACTGGATTTTCAGGAGCGTTTTACCAATCGCGCAGAACAAGAGGCGAGTTTTGCGGCACATCTGGATCTGGCGCGCGAGTTGAAGCGGACGGTTGCTGTGCATTGCGTGCATGCCAGGGGACGGCTGATTGAAATTTTAAAAGAACATCCCGCTCCACGCGTTTTATTGCACGCTTTCAGCGGGGCGCCGGAACTGATTCCGGAGCTGGTGGAGCTGAACTGCTGGTTTTCGTTCTGCGGGTCGGTGACGAATCCTGCAGCGAAGAGGGTGCGGGCTTCCGCCGCAGCGGTTCCCGCCGAGCGGCTTTTGATCGAGACCGACTCGCCGGATTTTCCGCCTGCCGGGTGCGAAATGCCAAATGAACCGGCGAATCTGATTCATGTTGCCCGGGTGGTGGCTGGATTGCGTGGAGTTCCAGTTGAGACGATTGCTGAACAGACATTTAGCAACGCAATGGAACTTTTTGATACTATCTGATTGCAAACAGTTGAAGATTTCGCATAATCCGCATCCTGTTGATCGAAATCAAGCAATGAAACGTAAAGCTAAAATCTATAACCCGAAGTCTTTAGATCGGAGGTATTCAAGAACCGTCCAAGGTTTTTGGGAGCCCAGTCTGGAGGCTTTAGCCGCGTCAATGCACTTGCCGCGCTCCTAATTAGAAAGGCCGCCTATGAATCATGAAATCATGACAATTGAAGAGGTGGCCGAATATTTGAGGGTGTCTGAACGAACCGTTTATGATTGGGCGCAGAAGGGACAGCTGCCTGGCGGGAAGCTCGGAACCACCTGGCGCTTCAAACGCGGAGATATTGAAGGGTGGGTGAACCGCCGTATTAGTACTGCATCCGGTCCGGCTGCTTCGTCTGCTTCGGGTATAGAAATGCTTCAGCGGATTCTTTCGCCTGATCGCGTGGTTTTTTTCGATACCGATGAAAAAGCGGCTGCACTGAAGACGTTATGCGCCGCACTG
>JBAYVX010000110.1:0-6192 GCA_041674365.1 Kiritimatiellales bacterium
ACCAGTCGGAGCCGTGTGCATATACATCCTGATCCGTCTGCAAGCCACCATCGAAAAAGTGAACTTCTTTCGTACTGGAGGGTAGCAACGCCGGATGCTGTGACAGACAGGAAAACAGACTGGAGGTTCCGGCCTTTTGTGCGCCGGCGATGATAAAATCGGGCAAGGCTCGTTTGCGCCGGGTGATCGATCGGTATTCCTTGTCCAGATATTTCCGGATTCTTCTGCCCAGTGACGGATTTTTCTTTTTAGATGGCATAGAGCCTTCTTAAAACCGCACGCGCTCGGCGATGATGTTTTCGAGTTCGTCGATGCTGACACGGATCTGTTCCATAGTGTCGCGATCGCGCAGGGTGACGGTGTTGTCTTCCAAGGTTTGGAAGTCGATGGTGACGCCGCACGGCGTGCCGATTTCGTCCTGCCTGCGATAGCGGCGTCCGATGGCTCCGGCGTGGTCGTAGAAGCAGTTCCAGCGTTCGTTGAGACGGTCAAACAGCTCGCGTGCTTTGCCAACAAGTTCTTCTTTGTTTTTGAGGAGCGGGAAGACGGCGACTTTGTACGGCGCGATGCACGGCGCGAAGCGGAGGACGGTGCGGGCTTCGTACCCTTCCGGAGCTTGTTTGGCTTCCGGGTCGGCGGTGAGCACTTCGCCGCCGCCTTTGGGAATCCATTCTTCGCGGTAGGCTTCGCAGAGCAGGGCGAGGGCGATGCGGTCAACCCCGGCGGACGGCTCGACGACGTGCGGCAGGAATTTTTCCTTGGTTTCTTCGTCGAAGTATTCGAGCGATTTTCCGCTGGCGTTCTGGTGCTGGGTGAGGTCGAAGTTGCCGCGCGCGGCAATGCCTTCGAGCTCCTGCGTGCCGAAGGGGAAGTCGTAGAGAATGTCGGTGCAGGCGCTGGCGTAGTGGGCGAGGGCGTCTTTTTCATGGACGTCGCGGTGCATGCGGCCTTCAGGCAGTCCGACTTTTTCGTACCACTTGAGGCGTTCGGCGACCCAGTATTCGTGCCATTCGGCGTCGGTGCCGGGCTTGATGAAGAATTCGAGTTCCATCTGCTCGAATTCGCGCGAGCGGAAGGTGTAGTTGCGCGGGTTGATTTCGTTGCGGAAGGCTTTACCGATCTGCGCGATGCCAAACGGAACTTTCTGGCGCGCGACAGAGTGGACGTTGCCGAACTGCGCAAAGATGCCTTGCGCGGTTTCGGGGCGCAAGTAGGCGACGTTCGAACTCTGCTCGACCGGGCCGACGAAGGTTTTGAACATCAGGTTGAAGGCGCGCGGTTCGGTGAGCGTGCCCGGCTTGTCGGTGTCGGGGCCGACGAGTTTGTCGTAGTCGGTCAGCGCAATGGCGGAAAGCGGCACGGATTCATAGTCGGCGGCGTTGCCTTTGGCGATTTTCTTGACCTTTTTCTCAGGGGCTTCTTCATCCTCGGGGTAGGCGAACATGAGGGCAGAGGCATCGGCCTTATGTTTGAAGACGAGAATCTGGTCGGCGCGGTAGCGGCCTTTGGTTTCGCGGCAGTCGAGCATCGGGTCTTTAAAGTTGCCGACGTGACCGGAGGCTTCCCAGACTTTGGGGTGCATGATGATGGCGCTGTCGAGCCCGACGACGTTTTCACGGCTCTGGACGGTGGCTTTCCACCAGGATTCTTTAATGTTGCGCTTCAGTTCGACGCCGAGCGGGCCGTAGTCCCAGAAGCCGTTGATGCCTCCGTAGATTTCCGAGGTTTGGAAAATAAAGCCGCGGCGCTTGCAGAGCGAAGCCAGCGTGTCCATCGAAACATGATAATCATTCGGTTTCATAAGCAATTCCTTCTTAAAGTCCTAATGACGAAATACCCAAAGACCTAAAAAAGGTCTAAATCCGAAATACCCAATCCTCGAAAATTAGTCATTGGGTGTTTCGTGCTTCGTCATTCCGCTTTCGTTTACGAAAGCGCTGGATGTTGCCGAAAAGCGTTTGGAGTTGAAAGAACAAACTGAAACGGACAGACTGCCCCGCGTGAAAGAAAAACGAACCTATAAGCGATTTGATCTGATTGCGGCGTTAGCCATTCTGGGTTGCGTCGGAATGATTCTGTTTGAAGGTATTTTTATCTTCGAGCTCTATGATCGGCTGCCTTTGGCTGAACAGGCGATTCCTGCGGTGGAAGCGCCTGTTGGGCCTGCTCAGCCCGCCGATGTTCCGCCCGCTGAAATTGAAGCCGCACCAGCCGTCGTACCGGTCGGTTAGAGTGTTTTACACAGAAGCTATTTCAGCTTTAGCGCATGTAGAATCGCCTGAAAATCTTCCGGAACCGGCGCGCTGACGCGCAGGACGGTGCCGCCTTGCGGATCAGGCAGGATCAGACGGCAGGCGTGCAGCATTTGACGCGGCACGGCGCGGAAAACCGGGTTGCCGCGTTGTTCGCCTGCATATTCCTTATCGCCCAGCACCGGGTGGCGCATGGCGGCGAGATGTTTACGGATCTGATGGGTGCGGCCGGTGTGAATGCGCAGTTCCAGATAGCTTGCGTCGCGGTTGCGGTCGAGTACGTTTACCATCGTTGTAGCAGATTCACCGTCGATATCGCGCGTAATCGTTTTGAGTGTGTCGGACACGCGGCCGATAGCGATGGCTCGGTAAATTTTAACGATTTTTTCTTCTTTAAAGAGCGGGATCATCTGCTGCTTGGCAGCATCATTGGCGGCGAATATCACACATCCCGATGTGTCACGGTCGAGGCGGTGTACGGCGCAAAGCTGCGGATTATTCAACTCGTGCCGAAGACGCACCTCCAGACTGCGGTCACTCCCGTTCGTCACCATGCCGGAGGGCTTGTTGACGATGAGCAGATCGCCCGTTTTTTTCAGAATCTCGATTTTGTGCGTTTTCGGCTCGGGACGAACGGTTTCAATGATGTCTTTGAGTTTCATCGTATGCTTGGCCATCCAGACGCGCTGGCCGTTTACAAAAACCTGCCGGGCGTCGAGCAGTACGCGCGCCTGTTTTTTGGAACAGCGCAGGCGGTCGGCGAGAACATCGACCAGCGGCAATCCGTCTTCGTGCGGTGTAATTTGGAATGTGGCGCGACTCATAATAATCTCTCTTTCAAATTCGAAGCACGAAATCCGAAACAATTTCAAATCGGGAAAATCAAAAACTAAGAACAGGTTTTAAGCATTTGTATTTCTGAAATTGGAAATTGTTTCGTGCTTCGAAATTCGGATTTAGGAATTTAACTCCTCGCAGGCTTCTTCAATGAGCTTGGCGGCTTGTTCGATCTCTTTGGTAGTTACGTTGAGCGGCGGAAGCATCCGCAGTACCCGAACGGCGGTGGCCAGTGTGAGGAGGCCTTTCTGCTCCAGCAGCTTTTGAAGAGGCGCGGCGCTGTCCTTCAACACCAGTCCGATCATCAGGCCGCAGCCCCGCGCTCCTTCGATCCAGTCGTACTTCGCGGCAATTGACTGAAGTTTTTCAAGGAACAGCGCGCCCGTCTTCTGTGCGTTTTCGAGCAGGTTTTCTTTTTCAATTGTTTCGATAACCGCGAGTGCTGCGGCGCAGGCCAGCGGCGTGCCGCCGAAGGTGGTTGCATGATTGCCGGGCTGGAAGACATCTGCCAGTTTGGGCGAAGCAACGACTGCGCCGATCGGGAACCCATTGCCGAGCCCTTTGGCCAGCGAGAAGGCATCCGGCTGTACATCGTAGTTTTGAAAGGCAAACCATTTTCCGGTACGGCCCATGCCTGCCTGTACTTCGTCGAAGAGCAAAAGCAGATCTTTTTCGGTACAAAGCTCTTTCAGTCCTTTGATGAAAGCCGGATTGGCGGGCAGGATGCCGCCTTCGCCCTGTACGGCTTCAACGAGGATTGCGGCGGTTTTTTCTGTCACGGCCGCTTTGCATGAGTCGAGATTGTTGAACTCGGCGTATGTGAAACCCTCGGGCAGGGGATAGAAGCCTTTCTGCACTTTTTCCTGCCCGGTGGCGGTCAGTGTGGCGAGCGTCCGGCCATGAAACGAGTTTTTCATGGTGATCACTTCATATTTACCTTTGGCTGAACCCCAGAGCCGCGCGAGTTTGATCAGCCCTTCGTTGGCTTCCGCGCCGGAGTTACAGAAAAAGCATTTACCGCCTAGCGACCGTTCGGCAAGAGCCTGTGCCAGTTGCGGCTGGTTTTCATTGTAGTAAAGGTTGGAGACATGCACCAGTTTTGCTGCCTGTTCCTGAATGGCCTTCACGACCACCGGATGGCAGTGACCGACATTCAGAACAGCGATGCCAGCGAGGAAATCGAGGTATTCCTTTCCATCGGCATCCCAGACCTTGCTGCCTTTACCTTTGACGAGCACGAGACCCGGCGCATAGGTCGGCATTACATATTTTTTGTGCAACTGGATAATTTTTTCTGTCTTCATTTCGGTTATTCCACCATCCATTAAAGGGCGGGAAACATACCGCATGGGATGCAATGTTGCCAACGCATTAAATTCATATGATGGGAAAACTGATCCTGATGAGGAATCCAGACCCTTAAGTGGCTGCAACCCGATGTGCTTTGATTGCGGGATACTGGACTTTACACCGTTTTCCGGTCGTCGGTCGCAATAAACCCGCTCTACATTGGTGAAACTTAACTGAGGCGCGGGAAGGCGAGGGTAACCAACGCGCCGGTTCCGGCTGCGTTATTGGCAAGAATCAGCGACCCACCGTGTGCCTCGACAATGTTTTTGGTGATGAAAAGGCCAAGACCCATTCCGCCCGATTCGCCTTTGGTGGTGTAATGTTTTGTCTGCATGTCGGCCAGTTTGGCCGGAGGGAAACCGCCGCCGTTATCCTCGACTTCGACCAGTGCACGGCGTCCGTCTGTCCGCCAGCAGATATTGAGGCTTCCGCCGGAAGCGGGCAGGGCTTCAATAGCATTGCCGACGATATTCTGAATGGCACGGAAGACCTGCACGTTGTCACCTTCGATCATGCAGTCAAGCGGTCCGGGCGTCAGGTGAACTTCTGCGCCTTTAGCGGCGGCCAGGGTTCCGGCATTACCGGCAACTTCTACCACCAGATCGCCAAGCGGCAGTTTTTTAATGGAAGAGTCGGCCCGCTTCGACCGCTCACGCCACAGGGTGAGCATGTCGCGGCAGCGGGAAACACTCTTCTCAATCTGTTCAAGATAGCCGACGTTGATCTCTTTGCCCTGGATTTTTTTGTCTTTGATGTCTGCGATGAGAATCTGAACGTAACCGTTGATGACGCTGAGCGGATTGCCGAGATCGTGCACAAATTCCGACGACTCTTCGCCGAGCGAAGCCAGCTTTTCCTTGGCGTTGAGCTGTTCCTGAAGTTGAGCCGTTAGACTTTCGAGATGATCCGTGGCGGCAATCCGTTTGCGGTTGATTTTGGTGCGCTTGACATAACCGGCCACCACTTCGCGGATTTCGTCGGTGTCGAACGGTTTTTTGAGGTAGTCGGTGGCGCCGTGCCGGATGGCTTCCTGCGCGGTTTCAAGCGAACCAAAGCCGGTGAGCATGATAATGGAAACCTGCTGGTCGATCGCACGGATTTCTTTCAACCCCTGAATGCCGGTTTTACCCGGCATTTTGATGTCCATAATAATGGTGTCGGGTGGATTTTTTTTAAGTTCTTCAACGCCTTTATCCACGGAATCTACACAGGTCACATTGTAAATGTGCTTAAAGAGAAAGCGGAGACTTTCCCTCGGTCCAAGTTCATCGTCGATTACAAGCAGCGTATCTTTTGTCATGGGGGTGACTCCTAAAATTTATAGCCGTAGGAGAGGCTGAGCAGTTGAACCTGATAGTCGTAGGCCCCGTCGTTGGCGGGGTTGTTGTTTCCACTGATAGTTCGACCGTCAAACAAGCCGTAGGCATAACCGACATCAATAGCATGATGCTCATTTTCATATCCGAGACCGATTGAAATCACGCCCTGATCTTCATCTGGGCTGATGGGGCTATAGGTGTCATTTGGGGTTGGATTTTTCAGGTACTTGAAACCTGAGCGTAGAGCCCACTGCGGTTTGAAATTCCATTCTGCACCAATACCGGCAGTCCATGTTTCTTTTAAATGCTGAGGTGAGGCTGGCCAAGCTAAGGCCGAATCATGGATGTTCAGCGTCTCATATTGTGAAAAATCCAGCCATTCACCGTTAATTTCAGCCCGCAGGGTATCGGTGAATTCAATTCCGTAAGCAAGA
>JBAYVX010000111.1:0-6152 GCA_041674365.1 Kiritimatiellales bacterium
GATGTGTTTAAAGCGACGCTGCGCGGCGGAATGGACCTCGCAGAAAAGAATGAAATTCTGGTGACGATTGGTATCCAACCAACGTTCCCGAGCACGGGGTTCGGTTACATTGAGTCAGGCGCGGATTTTGCCAAGGCCGAAGGAGTGCAGTTTAAGAAGGCGGTTCGGTTTGTTGAAAAGCCGGATGAGAAGACGGCAAAAAAATATTTAAAGACCGGGAAGTTTTTCTGGAATTCGGGCATGTTTATCTGGTCGGTTCCAACTCTTGGAAAAGCATTTGCGGCGCATTGTCCCGAGATGAAAAAACTGATGGACGATTTGACCGCTTACGCGAAACGCGGCGAGATTTTCCAGGGTTTGGAAAAAATCTATCCAACCCTTGGAAAAATCTCGGTGGACTACGCGTTGATGGAGAAGGCGGATAACATTGTGATGGCTTGCGGGACATTTACTTGGGATGACGTGGGTTCGTGGCCCGCGCTGGAGAGTCATTTCCCGAAGGATGAAGGCGGCAATACGCTGATCGGCGAGTGCGAGCAGATTGATTCCAAAGGAAATATCATTTATTCCAAAGACCGGCTGACGGCGGTGATCGGCGCGGAGAATCTGGTGGTGGTGCAGGCGGAGGGCGTGACGCTGGTCTGCCCGAAGGATCGTGCACAGGATATCAAAAAAATGGTGACGATGCTGAAGGAGAAGGGTTCGTTCGGGGAGCTGCTTTGATGGGCCGCATCCTCGGTATTGACCACGGCGACGTGCGCATCGGGATCGCGCTGAGCGATCCGACGGAGTTTCTGGCGTCGCCACTTTGCGTGCTCGACAGCACGAATGCCGGAATCGATCAGATTGTTTCGCTGATTGCCGAACATGAGGTGAAGAAGATCGTGATCGGCCTGCCGCGCAATATGGACGGGTCGTACGGTTCGGCGACGGAGAAAGTCCGGAAGTTTGTTGAAAAGTTGAAGACGAAAACCGATGTGCCGGTTTTTGAGTGGGACGAACGGTTGAGTACGGTGAGCGCGCATAACGCGCTGCGCGAGGCGGGACTCGACGGGAAGCAGCGCAAGGGCGTGGTGGATAAAGTTGCCGCACAAATTATCCTTCAAAATTATCTCGATTCACAGATGTAAAGAAGGTTGACATTCTGTGGGGTTGCGGTAACTATTCCCGCACATTCCGGCATTTCTCCCTGTTTTTCATTTTCACTGGACATTTTTTGTACCCGCCGGATTTCCAATCTGTTCGTCACAATTTTATGAATTCACCGCACGCGATTATTTTAGGCATTACCGGCGGTATTGCCTGCGGAAAAACGGAAACGGGCCGCATTTTATCCGCAGAAGGGTTCAAGGTGCTGGATTGTGATTTTCTGGCGCATGAACTGATGGGTAAAGGCCGCGCAGTGTATGCAAAGGTGGTTGAACATTTCGGTAGCGCGATTCTGGCCGACGATGGAGAAATTGACCGGTCAGCGCTCGGAAAAAGGGTTTTTGATGATCCGCAGGCCCGCGAAGCGCTGAACCGGCTGGTGCATCCTGCAGTGATTGAGGCGGCGAAAGACTGGATTAAGGAGTGCCGCGAAGCGCAGGAGGATGCGGCCGTACTGGTTCCGCTTCTATTTGAGACGGGCTGGACGGAAGGTTGGGATGCCGTGATTTGTGTGACGGCTCCGGAAGAACAGGTTTTCCAATGGTTGGGAAAGCGCGGATTGTCGAGAGATGACGCACGAAAACGGATCGCGGCGCAGATGCCTTTGACTGAAAAAGAGGCCCGCGCCGGGTTTGTAATCCAAAATGACGGCACACTGGAAACCCTTTGCAGCCGGATAAGGGATTTGATTGCAGCGATTAGAGTTGAACAGAGGATTAATTATGAGTGAAGAGAAAGAAGCCGTCGTAAAGCCAGCAAAGGCACCAAGAGCCCCTCGGGCAGTGAAGGTTGCATTGCCGAAAGCGGAAGCTGTACCTGCTGTCGAACCGGCGACATCAGTCGAAAAATCCATACAGCTGCCGGCCGAAAACACGACGGATAATCACGAGCAACGGCAGGGGCATGACCTTCGCCAGGATGATCGTGGACAGCGACAGGATAATAACGGCTACCGGCAGGACGATCGTGGACAGCGGCAGGATAATAACGGCTACCGGAACAATAATCGCCGGCAGAACAACAATAACAATCGCAATAATCCCCGTCATCATGGCCGAAATAATAATAACGATGGAAACCGCGGCGGCAACGGAAATGGCGGCGGCAGCGGCGATGAGATAGAGCGCATGTCCGATGCGCCAGCCAAGAAAATGCCGACTCTGAAGCTTTTTGAGCTGCAGGTGACGGAGATTCCGGAGCTGAAGCTTCTGGCGGAGAGCTATTCCATTGAAGATCCGGCCGGTCTGCGCAAACACGAATTGATTTTTGAAATCCTTAAAACACAGATCCGTTGGGGAAATGAAGCGCTCTGCCGGGGTATTCTGGAAGTGCTGCCGGATAAGTTCGGCTTCCTGCGTTCTTCTGAAAACAACTATCTGCCGAATCCGGAGGACATTTATGTTTCTCCTTCGCAGATTCGCCGCTTCGGTCTGCGTACCGGCGACTTGATCGAAGGTCCGATTCGTTCGCCGCGTCCGAAGGAGCGCTTCTTTGCGCTGTTGTCAGTCGATAAGGTGAATAACAACGCACCGGAGAAAAATCTCAACCGTATTCCGTTCGAAAACCTGACGCCGCTTTTCCCGGATGAACGGCTGGGTCTCGAAACCACCGCCGATGAAATTTCCATGCGCGTGATGGATTTGGCGACGCCGATCGGCAAGGGGCAGCGCGGACTGATTGTTGCGCCGCCGCGTACCGGTAAAACAGTGCTGTTGCAGAAGATTGCCAACAGTATTTCGGTGAACAATCCCGACTCCAAGCTGATTATTTTGCTGATCGACGAGCGTCCTGAAGAAGTGACGGATATGCAGCGGACGACAAAGGCCGAAGTGCTTTCTTCAACTTTCGACGAACATCCGGAACGCCATGTTCAGGTGGCTGAAATCGTGATCGAAATGGCGAAGCGCCGCGTTGAAAACGGCGAAGACGTCATCATTCTGCTCGACAGCATCACCCGCCTGGCGCGCGCGTATAATACGATTCAACCGCACAGCGGAAAAATTCTTTCCGGCGGTGTGGATGCGAATGCTCTGCATAAACCGAAACGCTTTTTCGGCGCGGCCCGCAATATTGAAGGCGGCGGAAGTCTGACGATTATTTCGACCGCACTGGTCGATACCGGAAGCCGTATGGACGAGGTGATCTTTGAGGAGTTCAAAGGTACCGGCAATATGGAACTGGCACTCGACCGCGATTTGGTCGGGAAACGGATTTTCCCAGCCATCAACATCGAGAAAAGCGGAACCCGTAAAGAGGAGCTTCTGCTCCACAAGGATGAACTGGCCCGGATATGGACGTTGCGCAAGGCGCTCAAGGATGTTCCTGCGGTTGAGGCGATGGAGCTGCTCATCAACCGGCTGAAGAAGACCAAGAGTAATGCCGAGTTCCTGATGGCTTTGCAGGGGTAAATTGTTTTCAATTACCGGACTTAAACACCGCCCTGGAGTTCTCCAGGGCGTTTTTTTTGCACGAAAGTGCAGGGTCCGTATTTTTGAGAGTGCTAAAAACGCAGTTATGCAATAAAATGGCCGAAATTTACGCAATATTTTTTGCCGCGGAACGTCTTATGGATCAGGAAACCCGGGGTGTTTATGAATCGAGTATGGCGGTTGGTTCTATTACCTGTTGTTTTTGCTGCAGGATACGGTGAGGCGGCGCAAATTCCGGTTCGTAATCGCGTTGATGAGTTGGTTTTTGCCAAACAGGCTGAAGCCGGGTTCCCGCCGTCAGAACTCTGTTCCGATGCGGTCTTTGTCCGCCGCGCCTACATTGATGTGATCGGTACATTGCCGACCGCCAACGAAGTCCGGCGGTTCCTTTCCAGCCGCAGTCTGGAGAAGCGTTCTGAATTGATCGACGAGTTGCTTCACCGTCCGGAATTTGCCGATTACTGGGCATTGAAATGGTGTGATCTGTTGCGGGTGAAATCAGAATTTCCCAGCAATCTGTGGCCCAATGCGGTGCAGGCCTATCACCATTGGGTTCTTGATGCCTTACGCCGCAATATGCCGTACGACCAGTTTGCCCGCGCGCTTTTGACTGCCAGCGGAAGTAATTTCCGGGAGCCCGCAGTCAACTTTTACCGTCCGTTTCAGGAACGGACTCCGCGCAAAATTTTTGACACAGTCGCACTGGTTTTTATGGGCGTCCGTCTGGAAAACTCTGGATGGAGTGAAGAGCAGATGTTGGGAATGGACGCCTTTTTTGCCAAGGTGGCTTATAAAAAGACGGATGAATGGAAAGAAGAAATTGTTTACTCCGATCCGGCTAAACAGCTGGTTAATCCTGTCAGTAAAGAACCGGTTTTGCCGACTCCGCTGGGAGGCGCACCCTTGAAGCCGGGGATTTATGACGACCCGCGTGTTGCATTTGCCGACTGGTTGACGGCTCCGAATAATCCGTGGTTTTCGCGAGCCATTGTCAACCGGGTCTGGTTTTGGCTGATGGGACGGGGCATTATTCACGAAGTGGACGATATCCGTCCGGATAATCCACCGTGGAGTCCGGAACTGCTGGCGTATTTAGAGAAAGAGCTGGTTGAGGGAAAATACGACCTGAAGCACATCTACCGGCTTATTCTCAATTCGTCCACGTATCAACTCACATCCATTCCGACACTTGAAAATAAGGCGGACGAATCCGGGTTCTCACATTATCGTATCCGGCGGCTTGATGCAGAAGTTTTGATTGATGCGATTTGTCAGATCACCGGAACCGGCGAAGAGTATTCCAGTGCCATTCCCGAACCGTTTACATTCATCCCTTCCAGTCAGCGGACGATTCTGCTGGCGGACGGCAGTATAAAATCTTCATTCCTTGAAATGTTCGGACGTCCGGGACGGGATACCTCGCTGGAGTCGGATCGCAACAACCGTGTTTCTGTTCTCCAGACCCTGCACATGCTGAATTCATCTCATATTCAGAAAAAAATCATGGATGGGCCCCGGCTTCGCAGAATGATCGTTTCCACACCTGGAAATAAGGAACGCGTCAATTTGCTCTATCTGGAAATTCTTTCCCGCGTTCCAACTCCGCCGGAGCAAAAAATAGCTTTGGATTACATCGCGTCATCAGACCGGGCAGATGACGGTTTTTATGATTTGGCGTGGGCATTAATCAACACCAGCGAATTTATTCTCAGACACTAGCGCAGGAGAAGGCAATGAATACAAAAACAATTCCGGCTTTGTCGATTACGCGGCGCAATGCGTTGCGGCTGGGACTGTTCGGCACAGCCGGACTGATGCTTTCCGACGGGTTTGCCTTAAAAGCGGCAGGGGCGATTAATCCGGTTAAGGCAAAAGCCAAATCGGTGATTCAAGTGTGGCTGTGGGGCGGCCCGAGCCATCTGGATACGTTCGATCCGAAACCCGACGCCGGCTACGACTATTGCGGAAAATATGATAAGCCGATCGCCACCAACGCCGATGGCATTCGGATATGCCAGGCGTTGCCAAAACTGGCTAAAATGGCTGACAAATATTCACTGCTTCGCGGCATGACACACGGAAACAACGGTCACGAAACCGCCTCCTATATGGTGATGACCGGAACCAAGCCGGTTGATGGAATTGTTAACCCGTCCGTCGGCGCGGTTCTTTCCTATAAAAAAGGATATGGTGCTGGATACGAGGGGTTGATTCCCCCGTACATTACTCTCACAAAACCTCAGGGCCGCTTTTCCGAGGCCGGGTTTCTCGGGTCAAAATACCAGCCGTTTGCAACCGGTGGCGATCCGGCAAAAACACCGTTTGCTGTCGAGGGGGTTGTCGCGAAGGGTGTCAGCGAGGCCCGGCAGCAAAACCGGCGCGAATTACTTGCAAATCTAGACACCTTTTCCCGCGCCATGGAAGGCAGTCCGTTGATTGACCGTCTGGCGAAAAATAAAGAAGATGCGTACTCATTGATTCTGGGCGAGGCCAAAAATACATTTGATCTTTCCAAGGAGTCCGACGAAGTCCGGACGGCCTACGGAAAAAACACATTCGGTCAGTCCTGTCTGC
>JBAYVX010000112.1:0-6093 GCA_041674365.1 Kiritimatiellales bacterium
CGACGGACTGGCCATCGGCTGTACCAACTCGGCGGCGGCGGCCTATCTGGTGATGGCTTATGTGGCCGGACACTTTGCCTTTGCTGAATATCTTCAGGTTCCGTTTGTGAAGGGCGCGGGTGAACTGGCCGTTTTCTGTGGCGCACTGCTCGGTGCGGGTCTTGGTTTTCTCTGGTTCAACTGCCATCCGGCGCGCGTATTCATGGGGGATACCGGCAGTCTGGCAATCGGCGGCGGCATTGCGGCGGTCGCCATTCTGATTAAGCAGGAGCTGGTACTTATCATTGTCGGCGGCGTGTTTGTCATGGAAGCCGTCAGCGTGCTGATTCAGCAAAGCTGGTTCAAAATCACGAAAAGAATGTATGGCTCAGGCCGGCGTGTTTTTCGTTGCGCACCGCTGCATCATCACTTTGAGTTCATTACGAAGGAACGGGCGGCAGCGACCGGCCGTCCGGTCGGTGCGGCGGAAAATATGATTACCATTCGCTTCTGGATTCTTTCCATCATCTTTGCTCTGATCGGCGTCGCAACATTAAAGATACGCTGATGCATAAATACAAAAAAGCGCTGGTGGTCGGGTGTGGGCGGAGCGGGCGGGCGGCTGAGGCGCTGTTGCGCTCTGAAGGTTGCACAGTGGTCAGCATTTGTCAGGAAATTACGCCGGACTACTGCTTTGAAGATTTACACTTTGATCCCGAAGTCGCGATTATCAGCCCCGGGTTTTCACTGAAACATCCATGGATTACTGATTTGATTGACCGGAATATTCCGCTTTTGTCCGAACTGGAGCTGGGCTGGTCGAGACGGCACTGTCCGGTGATTGCTGTAACCGGTTCAAACGGCAAGAGTACGGTGGTGAAGTGGATTGTAGAATCGCTGGCGCAGGCAGGACAGACAGCCGTGCCGTGCGGCAATTACGGTTTTCCGGTTTGCGGCGCAGCGATGCTTCCCGAAGTGCCGGACTGGCTGGTTATAGAAGTCAGTTCGTTTCAGCTTGAGACAGTGCGGGAGTTCCGTCCGGAAATCGGCTTGCTGCTGAATGTTCTGCCGAACCACCTTGATCGGCACGGAAGTATGGACGTTTACCGCGATTTAAAGCTGCGTATTTTTGAAAACATGCGGCAAACCGATACGGCAATTGTTCCTTTTGGCTTTTTCCAACCATTGGAAAGCAACTGCGTTGCGGCACAGCGCTTCGCGTCACAAGAACCGGATATTTTCCAACCCTTGGAAAAATCTAATGAAAATGTTCCAACCCTTGGAAAAAACGGTTCCAATGTTTGGATCCGACCAGAGGGAGAAGGGCCGCGCGGATGCGCGGCAGGGCTATGGCCCGGCAAAACCTTTGGCACGGAGCAGGGGGCGGACTTTTGTTATGATGCCGGGCGGGTCGGCGGAATCGGTCTGAACGGAACCCTTTTTGCCAACGAGATTCTTGGCGTAGCCGGCGCGGCGGTTGCCGCCGTTTGCGATGCCTGCGGTGTTCCGCCGTTGGCGGTGGAAGTGGCTGCGCGGACGTTTGTTCCGCTTCCGCACCGGACGGCGTTGGTGGCGGAAATCGACGGGATAAAGTATGTGGACGACTCCAAGGCCACGAATCTTGTTGCCATGTGCGCGGCGGTTAAAATGTGCCCGGGCAAAGTTCATTTGATTGCCGGCGGACGGGCCAAAGAGAGCGATTTCAGTTTGGCAAAAGATTTACTGGCGCAGCGGGTTTCACACCTATATCTTATCGGGGAAGCATCGGGTGCGATGCAGGCTGCGTGGGGAGACGCTGTCCGGTGTGATTTCTGCGGGACATTGGAGGCGGCTGTTATGGCCGCACAGAAGCAGGCAAAGCCCGGCGACACCGTTCTTCTTTCCCCTGCGTGTACCAGTTTTGATCAGTTTCGCGATTTTAACGAACGCGGCGATTGTTTCGCCGCCGCAGTTCGCGGACTGACAGGAAAAGATGCGGGTGTATGAAACGGACAAGGTTAGTTTAGAGAAGGAGTTTCTCATGAAGGCGAAGATTGTTGGTTTGCGGGTTCTGACGATGCATATGGTGATATTGGCAGGGTTTTCCCTGATGCAGGGCTGTACGACGGGCGACTGTCCGGTGCGTTGGCTCAATTGGCCGTACAGCACCCCAAAAGATCAACCGGTTGTTCTTCCGGCCGGCCCCGATATAATGGATACCGGAATTCTTCCTGCAGGCACCAGTGCACAGGTTCACAGCGTGCAGAAAGGCGAAACACTTTCATCGATTGCCTCTTCGTACGGAACATCCTGGAAAAAACTGGCTGAGTACAATGGTCTTTCCAATCCCAATCAGCTGAAAGTCGGGCAGGAAATCCGGATTCCTGAATCATCCGGATATTCCGCTCCGGTTAAGCATTATTCTGCGCCGGTTTCCAGCCGTCCGGTTCCCGCCTCCATTAAGCAGGGAACGTCCTACACCATCCAAAAGGGGGATTCTCTTTCAACCATCGCTAAACGCAGTGGTCTGACGGTTAACGAAATCAAGGTGGCAAACGATCTTAAAACCGACCGCATTATTGCCGGCAAAAAATTATCGATTCCAAAGAAGGGTGAAGTGAAAGCGGTTGCTGTTGCAAAACCGATTCCTGCCAAAGCGGCGAATCCCGAACCCGCCTCAATGCTTCCGGCTCCCGCTCCGCTTGTAGAAACAGCGCCTGCGGCACCTGCCCCGGCAGTTGAAGCTGTTCCTTCCGCCGCAGCTCCGGTTGCCACCGCAGCCAGTGCTCCGGTTTATGAACACGTGCTTTATCCGGGCGAAACGCTGGACGATGTTGCCCGTCAGTACGGCAGCTCCCAGCAGGAGATCATGAAGCTGAACAACATTACCGATCCTTCTTCGGTCAAGCCCGGCACCAAACTGTTGGTTCCGATTCCGGAATAAACGGGAATTCGTTGAAAAGAAAAGGGGCATCCATTCGGACGCTCCTTTTTTATGTCGAAATTAATTCGTAACGAGTAATACGTAACAGAATCCGGATGCTCTGTCTTAATTACGAATGATTCGTTACGCATTACGCATTTTTCTCAATTACGTATTACGCATTACGCGTGATTCCAACTATAGTACGTTCATGCAACGAACCATTTCTGTATTGATTGCTGCGGTGCTCATTCTGGTCACCATCGGCGTGATTATGCTGTTCAGTGCCAGCATGGTGCGCGGCGATGCCCAGTTCAATGATACCGCTTACTTTGTTAAGCGGCAGGGGTTTTGGCTGGTGATATCGCTGATCGCAGCAGCGGTTTGTGCCCGTCTGGATTTACGCTGGCTGCGCGTTGCAGCGTTGCCGGTGGCGGGCATCTGTGTGCTGCTTTTGATTGCTGTGCGGGTTCCGGGGGTTGGTGTTTACATTAACGGAAGCTGGCGCTGGCTTCGGTTGGGTCCATTCACAGTGCAACCGTCTGAGTTTGCCAAGATTGGGATGATTCTGGCCTTTTCCTGGTGGATTTCCCGCCGCCGCCGCTATATGCATACATTTAAACGCGGCCTGCTTCCTCCTTTGGCCGCACTTGGATTGTTCGCTGTTCTGCTGTTGGCGGAACCGGACTTCGGTACAACAATCCTGGTCGGGCTGGTCACGCTGGCGCTGCTTTATACCGGCGGAGTCCGGCCTCTTCATTTGTTTGGATTTGCCGGTGCCGGCCTGGCCGGAGTAGCAATTCTTCTTTTGCATAACGAAAACCGCATGCGCCGTATTTTTGCCTTCCTCGATCCGGAAAAATATTCCCAGGCGGAAGCGTGGCAGCTGATCAACGGGTTGAATGCGTTTGCTTCGGGCGGCGCGTATGGTGTCGGCCTTGGCAACAGCATCCAGAAATACCACTACCTGCCCGAAGCACATACCGACTTCATTTTGCCGATCATCGGTGAAGAATTCGGTCTGGTTTCCACATTGGTTGTACTGGTTCTTTTCGTCGTCATTTTTATCTGCGGATTACGTATTGCTGCGCGGGCCTCCGACGACTTCGGTCGCTTTACGGCATTGGGGGTCACTCTGATGATCACCTTGCAGGCGGTCATCAATCTGGCGGTAGTCACCGGCTGCATGCCGACCAAAGGGCTGGCGCTTCCGTTTATCAGTTACGGCGGATCCAGTCTGCTCGTCTCATCGGTCATGATCGGCATGCTGGTTAATGTGGCGCACACCGCCCGCGATCCGAAGGTAAAAACCCGCACGGCGCTTTTCAAAGATCGCCGTCGCACGGCCTGATTCTGAACATTTGTTTTTTGCTTTTCCTCAGATATCACCCTGTTGTCCTGTTCCGATTTTTATTCCCATACATTTAAATGTATGGGAATAGGATTTCTAAAAATACCAGTGATTCATCGTTTTTTCTTAAAATATGTTGCGCAGGGTATGTATGGTGATTTCCGGCGGGCAGTTGAATCGTACAGCCACGGACGAAGCGCCCGCACCGCGCGACGTGTAGCCTGTCATTCCCTCGAAGTCCCATAGCCCGGAGAGGCACTTGTGCGGACACTTGCTGTTGCTGAGCAGCGGGTGTCCGCCCGGCAGGCAGATTTGACCCGCGTGCGTGTGACCGCAAAGATAAAGATTGATGTCTTCAAAGGCGGCTTTACGGCAAATCTCCGGCGAATGAGCCAACAGAATTTTAAACGCATCTTCCGGGACGCCTTCCAGCGCTTTATCGAGATTGTCGGTTTCGTAATAGTGCGGATCGTCCACCCCTGCCAGACAGATGGTTTTCCCTTTGTACTCCAGCATGACATGCTCATTGAGCAGAAGCCGGATTCCGCCTTCCTCCAGCATTGGAACCATTTCGATGGCGTCGTGGTTTCCGAGAACAGCATACGTTTCAGTTTTGATGTGGCGGCGTAATTCAACCATACAACGCGCAGGTATTTCGTAGTCTTCAAATGTGCCTTCCCGGAAATCACCGGTAATCACGCATAGGTCGTATTCAAGCGGTTCAATCAACCGGATCAGGATGTCGATCAGCTCAGGGTTTCCATCGATATGGGTATCGCTGATGTGCAGCAGGCGGAAGCCGTCAAACGCCTCCGGCAGATCAGAGCAGGGCAGTTCATGAAAATTCACCCGCACGGCCAGCGCATTGTGGTGGCCGCGCCCGTAGAGTCCGGTAACTTTCAGCAGAGTATGGATAATCCGATGAAGCGTGCGGATATGTTCTATATGGAACCAGACCTTGCCGCTGCCGAACAGCCGCGCCACGTGATGCGTCTGGATTTTCAGCCGCTGTGCCAGTAACTGCCGTCCCAGCCGTTTTTCGAGCTGTTGATAGTCCACTTCCGCCATTGAGAGTTCCTTTTGTGCCGACTATAGTCACAGTTCAGTTCGCTTAAAAGATGAATACCACCCGAAAAAAAGATGACGGCAGCCGTCTCGACGGACAGATCGAACGAATCGTTTTTCGCAACGAGGAAAACGGTTACGCTGTCCTGCGCGTCAAAGTCCGCGGACACAAAGACCTCGTTACGGTCGTCGGAACCGTTTCGAGCGCCAATCCCGGCGAATGGCTGGCCGCCGACGGCGAATGGATTTCCGACACGCACTACGGACAGCAGTTTAAAGCGGAGGCTATGCGCGTTTCGCAACCGGACACCCTAGACGGAATTAAAAAATTTCTCGGCTCGGGCATGATTCGCGGCATCGGCAAAGAGTATGCCGACCGACTGGTGCAGGCCTTCGGACGCGACGTTTTCAACGTCATTGAAAACTCATCCGCCAAGCTTCTGAAAGTCGAAGGCATCGGCCCCGGACGCCGTGCCAGTATTCGCGCGGCGTGGGAAGAGCAGAAGGGCATCCGCGAGATCATGAGCTTTCTCTTCAGTCACGGTGTCAGCACCGCGCGCGCCTTCCGGATTCAGAAAACCTACGGCGAACGCGCCATCGAATTGATTCAGCGCGACCCGTACTGCCTCGCCCGCGACATTCACGGCATCGGGTTTCTCATCGCCGACGGCATCGCGCAAAAACTCGGCATCGCCAAAGATTCCGAACTACGCGCCCGCGCCGGCATTGAATACGTTTTGCAGGAGCTGACCACGAGCGGCCACTGCGCCTGTCCGCGCGGCGACCTGCAAAGCAA